>NZ_JBEXDB010000014.1:0-249919 GCF_040605575.1 Streptomyces sp. NPDC005566
CTCGTCCACGACGCCCACAACCCCAGCCCCACCACCGCGTTCGCCCTCTCCCGCCTCGCCGACGCCGACACCCTCCACCACACCCCCATCGGCGTCCTGCGCAGCGTCGAAAGACCCGTCTACGACACCCTCATGTCCGACCAGCTCGACACCGCCATCGAACAACACGGCAAAGGAGAACTGGACACGCTCCTCGCCGGAAAGGACACCTGGACCGTCGTGGGCTGACCCGCTTCTCCGTATCGTGGGCCCCGGCGGCCTGTCGGCCCCCGCGAACAGAGAGGCCCACGGCGTGCACCCGCTCACGGACGACCCGATGACCGTCGCGATGGCCGAGATCCCCGGCGGTACCGTCGGCCTCCGGGACGACCGCCGGGGCACCCGCTGGCAGGCGGAGATCGCGCCCTTCCTGCTCGGCCGGTACCCGGTCACCGCCGGGCAGCACGGAGACGTCACCGGAACGGTCCCCGCCCCCTCCGCGAGCGGCGCCGTACCCGTCACGAACATCAGCTGGCTCGACGCCATCGAGGTGTGCAACCTGGTCTCGGCGCGGGCCGGGCTGGACCCGGCCTACTCCCGTGACGTGCGGAGTGGCGAAGTGACCTGGGACCGGGCGTCCGACGGCTACCGCCTGCCGACCGAGGCCGAGTGGCAGTACGCCTGCAGGGCGGGGACCACCGGATACCGGTACGGCGAGATCGACGAGATCGCCTGGTACGAGGCCAACTCCGGGGGCCGCGCCCACGACGTCGGCGGCCGGACGCCCAACGCGTGGGGGCTGCACGACATGCTGGGAAACGTCTGGGAGTGGTGCTGGGACCTCTACGACGAGGAGATCTACGGCGCGTACCGCATCTTCCGCGGAGGCGGCTGGGCCGAGTCGGAGCGGGGCTGCGGCGCGACGGTACGCCGCCGCAGCCACCCCACGTTCGCCATCGACGACCTCGGCTTCCGGCTGGCCCGCGGAGCTGCCTGAGGTCCGGTGGGCCGGGGCTCGAGAAGGTCTGAGCTGAGCTCAGCCCGTCGCCCCGTCGCCCCGTCGGCCGGAGCGAATCGCATGCCGGTTGTCTGCTGCCGCACCACCGTGCCGCGCGCCGCGGGAGGGGCCGAGCCGATCCGTCCGACGACGCGAAAACCATACGGACGATCGAGTCCCGGTGAGGTACGTTCCTCTCGTCCGAAGGGGGGCGAAGTGGCGAAGCTCAACCAGATCATCGCCGTGGAAAAGGGTGTCAAGAGCAAGTCGCTCCAGGACATCACCGCGGCCCACCACAAGGTGCAGAAGCCCGTACAGCTGGCCGGTATCTCGCGTACGTACCAGCCGAAGGACGAGGAGGGCGAGCAGCTGCCGCCCGAGTCCACGCGCGTACAGGTCAAGACCGAGGACGTGCTGCGTGAGATGTCCGCGTCGCTGACCCGGCTGTTCGACGTGACCGCCACCAAGGACTGGGCCAACTGCTCCGCCCGCGCCGACGTCACCGTCGACGGACGGACGATCGTCCGCGAAGTGCCGGTCAGCTACCTGCTCTTCCTGGAGAAGCAGCTCACCGACCTGCACACCTTCGTGAAGAAGCTCCCCGTGCTCGACGCCTCCGAGTCCTGGTCGCTCGACCCGTCGACGGACTGGTGGAAGACCGAACCGGTCCGCACGATCCGGACGAAGAAGGTCCCGCGCAACCACGTCAAGGCCGAGGCGACCGAGAAGCACCCGGCGCAGGTCGACGTGTACTACGAGGACGTGCCGATCGGGTACTGGACGACCGTGAAGTTCTCCGGATCGCTTCCGGCGAAGCGGGTGAACGAGCTGCTGGAGCGGGTCGAGAAGCTGCAGCACGCGGTCAAGTTCGCCCGCGAGGAGGCCAACAGCGCCGAGGTCACCGACCAGCGGGTCGGCGACGCGGTGTTCGGCTACCTGTTCGGCTAGCCCCGGACGCAGGTAGCATCCACAATCGCCCCCACGCAATGTCGTGGGGGTGCGCACCATCACGCGGCCGGTTGAGGTCCGGTCCGTGTGACGAGCGCAAGCTGAAACTGACGTTCAGCCTGAAGACGCGGTCACGGTGAAGGTTCGAGTCCTTCCCCCGGCACCACCTGCCGGGGTAGCCCAACATGGCAGAGGCAGCCGCGATCACACTCAGACTCTCGCTCAAGCTTCAGCATCGCCACCGACTGCCAGATCGACCGGGTACGGACGAACACCGTTGAATGCTGGTTCGAATCCGGCCTGCACCTCTACATGGCGCGGTAGTTCAATGGAAGAACGCGACGGTCTGACGACTGATCCGCACTCTTAAACGGCGCTGGCAAGCGCAATTGGGTGGCATCCCCAGGGGCCCGGGAGCTGGATACGACTCCCGGGCTCCGCCACGTCCGGTGGGAGGTGGCGCTACGCTCTGCGCAGCCGGGCGATGATGCCGTCCAGGTCCCTTCGGAACAGGTCGGGGCGCACGAAATGCCCGCCGGGCACCTCGTGCCACTCGTGAGGGATACCGGCCGCGCCGAGGCCGGCCCGGAACTCCCGCTGGCCCGCGAGCACCTGCGTCTCGTTGACCGTGTCGAACCAGTTGACCGGGTCGGGACTGGTGCCGGCGACCAGGAAGACCCGCTTGTTCCGGTAGCTCTCGACGCGCTGCACGGGATTGTCGGCGCTGACCCTCGCCTCGTCCCAGAGCGGCGCACCGTAGACGGTGCCCCCACCCAGCTCCACGGCCGCTGAGGAGGCGTTGGCCCAGTGGGTGACCAGGCCGAAGTCGCGGCGCAGGCTGGCCGGCCCGGAGTGGGCGCTCACCGAGGCGAAGTGGCCGTAGTACTTCGCCGCGTACTTCAGCGCCCCGAAGCCGCCCATCGAGAAGCCGGAGACGGCTCGGCCGTCGTACTCGGCGTACGTCCGGAAGTTGGCGTCGATCCACGGGAGCAGCTGGGCGATGTGGAAGGTCTCCCAGTTGCGGGGGCCGGTGCGGGAGCTGACCGGGTTGGAGTACCAGCCCGCGTGGCCACCGTCGGGCATCACGACGATGACCGGCTTTCCGGCGGTCCAGGCGCGGATGCCCATGCGGTCGAAGGTGATGAAGTCCTGGTCGGTGCCTCCGCCGTGGAAGAGGTAGAGGACCGGATAGGTGCGTCCGCCGGTGTGGTAGCCGTCGGGGAGCAGGACGTTGACGCCCGGATCCCAGCCGATCGCGTCCGTCGCGAAGCGGTAGTACCACATACGGGGGTCGCTCTCGTTGCGGTCAACGATGCGTAACCCGAAGCCGTCGCCCGCGGCACCGGCCGCCGATGCCGACGCCAGGACGCTCCCTGCGCCGAGGGCTGTCGCCGTGGTGAGTCCGGCGACGGCCTTGATGACAGTCCTGCGGGTGGGGCGGTGCGTACTCAACATGATCTCCTGGGGGGAAGTGGAGCAGGCCGAGTCAGGCGCGAGTCAGGCGGAGTACCCCTTCGGCGGGATCAGCGTGGCGAGCTGGTCGAAGGAGATCCAGTAGATCTGGTTGCCGCTGAAGGAGGCGGGGTCGGCGATGAGGACGGTGCGGTCCACCTCGTCGTAGCCGAAGACGGTGAAGTAGTGGTAGATCGTCTGGTCCGACGGGTACCCGGGCGGCTGGTTGCCCGGCGGGGCGACGATGTTGGCCACCAGCGGATAGTTGCGGTCGATGTCGAACACGATGTCGTACCAGAGCAGGTCCCGCTGTCCCTCGGTGGGCGGATCGTTCGGCATCTCCTTGGTCTCGTACCAGCCCCCGCCCAGGTTCGCGTTGAGGACGCGCGTCACCTGGCCGATGTGGTCGGTACCCGCCTGGGTGGTGCCGAGCTGCCACGCGAGATCACCCTGGCTGGGCGGGGCGGTCCGGGCGGAGAGAGCGATGCGGGTGGCGGCCGGACCGCACCAGTAGCCGGTCTCCTGGACCTGGTAGTCGATCTGGAGCCAGTGCGCGCTCCGGGTGCGCCCGGCGTCGACCTTCAGCCGGCTGCCCGGCTCGTCGAACCCGCTGACGACGGCCGTGCCGGCCCTCGAACCATGGGCGAGTACGGACACCTGAGGGACGGACGGTGCGGGCGACGCGTGTGCCATGCCGGGCTGCAGGAGAGCTCCGACGGCGACGGCTGCGATCGCGGCGGACACAAGTCTCTTACGCATGAAGGCTCCTGGGGGACGGGCCCTTGCGGGAAGTGGCGATGTGGGGGGATTCCCGGTTCGTGTGCGACAGCGGGGACCAGCGTGATTGCCGACCCGTTACGGACGCAAGCGCCGAAAGCTCAGGCTTACCGCGGGACTTGGGCTGCCGGCGACGCTGCTAGGGCCTCGGCCCGCCCCGGGCCTCGGTGGCGAGCAGGGCGCGGCCTTCCGCCGTCGCGACGTGGAAGGACCGGCCCGCCCTGCGGACCGTGGTGATCAGACCGGCCGCGCGCAGCACGTTCACGTGCTGGCTGACGGCGGGGTGGGTCACCTGGAGGAGACGGGCGGCCTCGCCGGTGGAACAGCCGGTACGGGCCGCGCGCAGAAGGCCCGCACGGGTGTGCCCCAGCAGCGGCCCCAGAGGGCCGGTGCCTCCTGGGGTGCGGACATCGGGAGCGGGCTCGGCCCAGTCGGCGGCGTGGTGGATGGGGTACACGAGAACGGGTGGCAGGTCACCGTCCGCCAGCGTGGTCGGCGTGGGCCAGCAGAAGAAGGACGGCTGCAGCACGAGTCCCCGTCCGCCCAGATGAAGCTGCTGGTCGACCGGGTACGTGACTTCCAGTACGGGCGCCCGCCAGCGGATGTGCGGCCCCAGACCGGTCAGCAGTCCCTCGGTGCCCCGGTCGAGGAGGCTGTCCAGCCGGACCGCACGGTCGGCGTCGATGTGTGCGTGGACACGCGGCCAGTACGGGGCCAGCGCCTCCAGCTGATAGGTGTGGAGGGCATCTCCCAGACGTCGGAGGGCGTCGCTGTCGCCCGCGGCCAAGGAGCTGACCCAGCCGGGCACGTGCGGCGTGGACGCCAGGTGCGCCAGGTCGGTGCGCAGCCGAGGGTGCGGAGTGCTCATCAGGGTGTCGAGGGACGTCTGCAGGGTGGTGCGGTCGCCCGACGTGGGGGTGAGGAAGTCGGGCGAGTAACCGCGGGGCGGCAGCAGGCCGGCCAGCAGTGTGCGGCTGCCGGAGAGCCTCGGCCGCGCCCAGTGGCGCCACGCCCCGAACACCCTCTCGCCGTCGCGGCGCTGGAGGGTCTGCACGCTGTTGCTGATCTCCCAGAGGAAGTCGGGTCCTGGGGCCACCCGAACCCGCGCCAGGTCCTCGGATGTGAAGTACACCCGCAACATGGTCCCTCCAGCGAGAGATGAAGGTACGCCGATGCCGACCGTGGGCACTTCGGCGGGTCAACCAGCATGCGCACAACGGGAGTTCCCGCAGCCCGCCGGGTGCTTTCGGGCAGCGTACCCTCGCGCGATCGCCGCGTGCCCCGGGCGGGGCAGCAGCTGTTCGCGCCTGACGTCCGCCACGTTCAGCACGTGCCCCGGCCTGGGGTCAGGCCGGTCGGCCCGGCCAGCGTGCCCAGCGCAGGGACTCGGCCTCCTCGGGGGGCAGGAGGCCCGAGGCGATCAACGCCGCCCGGCCGGCCTGCCGGCCCGCGATCCGGTAGCCGTACTCGGACGAGTCGACCTCGCTGAACGAGCCCGCCGTGATCAGGACCGCTGCCGCCACCCCGTCCAGCCCTTCCAGCAGCCCCGCCCGCAGGGCCGGCAGGTACTCCGCGGGCAGCTGCGTCTCCGGGGCCACGCTCACCAGCTCGAACGCGCCGCCGGGGCCGGGCGGTTCGAAGTGCGCCACGACGTGCGCGTACGGCCCGCAGGCGCCGATGCTCATCAGCACGCGGACGCACACGTCGGGTACGGGGGAGGGGAGGCTGGTCATTGGCGGGCACCGTGGATTCGGAGGCCTCGGGGGATCCGGGGAACGAAAAGACCTTCCGATCAGTATGGTCACTGGTCAGAAGGTCTTTTGGCGCTTATCGCGAAGTGCCCCCGGCTGCGAACCCTGCCTCCAGACCGTACCGGGGCGAGCCGCATCGGCCTGTCGCCCAAACCCGGCGAGTCCGGGGCGCACGCGTATCAGGGCGGCGTACACCGGTCACGTGGGGGAGGTGCGGCACGTGGAGCCATTGCGGGACGACGATCCGAAGATGATCGTCGGGTACGCCCTGGTGTGCTGGATCGGGTCTGGCGGCACGGGGCAGGTGCATCTCGGGGAGTCCGTAGCCGGTCCTCAGGCGGCCGTGAAGGTCATCAAAGCCTCCGTGCTCGACAAGGACACCCGTGCCCGTTTCCTGTCCGAAGTGGACAGGATGCGCACCGTGTACGGGCCGTTCGTCACGGGTTCCGTAGGTGCCGACGCGGGCGCGCCCACTGCCGGAACCAACTCGCAAGTCCCGCCTGCCGCGACGGGTGCGGCGCGGCCTTGCGCAGCGCCCCCGTTCCCCAGTGCCGCCTCCGCGCGTTCGACGAAGTCGCGGTCCGGCATCCGGCGGCCCTGCTGGATCGAGGCGACCGTGCGCTTGGAGAAGCCGACCTGGTCCGCGAACTCCTCGCGGGAGAGCCTCGAGTGCTCCCGTAAGGCATGGAGGAACGCGCCGAACGTGCGCAGGCTGTCCGACATGCCGGGCTCGGCGCCGGCTCCCGCGCCCGTTTTGCCCGCCGCCGTACCCGTGACGCCGTCGTCCGTGTTCTCGTAGTCCCACTCCGCGTACACGTATGCTGACGCAGCGTACGCACCGTGAGGGCGGCACGATCACCAACTCCGGCTCCCAGAGGCACGATCCGCGACCGCGATGACCGATTCGAGGGATACGAGTCACCCGCCTGCTGTACTTTCCTGGCATGGTCACGGGCGAAATGAGCGAGAACGCGGAGTCCCGCTTCTCCGCTCTTCTGGCGGGCGCGGCGAGGTTTCCTGGTGTGCGGGTCGACAGGGAGGCGTACCTCCGGACGGCGCTGGCCCGTCATTGCTCGGAGGATCAACTGCGCCAAGCGATGGAAGAGAACCCCGCGGCGGCGGGCATCCCTCTTGACGTTCTGGACAGGGTGGCCGACGCCTCCATTCGCTATGAAACCGCCAAGGTGAGCGCGGTCTCCGCGGCTGCCGGACTTCCTGGAGTCCTCGCCCTGCCCGCCACGGTGCCGGCCGATCTGGCCCAGTACGTCGCCCACATGCTGCGCATCGCGCAGAAGCTCGCCTACCTCTACAGCTGGCCCGACCTGTTCTCCACCGACGGCGACGACCTTGATGACGCCACCAAGGGCGTTCTCACGCTCTTCTTCGGGGTGATGTTCGGAACCCAGTCCGCGAACGCCGCCGTGGGGAAGGTGGCGGGGATGATCTCCGAGCAGGTCGCCAAGAAGCTGCCCCAGCAGGCGCTGACCAAGGGTGTCGTCTACCCCATCGTGAAGAAGGTCGCCCAGTACCTCGGCGTCGAGATGACGAAGCAGACCTTCGCCAAGTCCGTGTCGAAGGCCATTCCCCTCGTCGGGGCCGCGGTGTCCGGCGGGCTCACGTATGCGACCTTCCGCCCCATGTCCAAGAGGCTCAAGACTCATCTCTCCGGCCTGGAACTCGCCAAGCCGGTCGGGGGTCAGGTCATCGTGGGTGAGGTCATCCAGGACGAGGACCGTCCGGCCGCGGACGAGGCGAAGATCCCGAAGCCGGGCCGTGACTGGCGTGTCCTGAAGCGTCGATAGGTCGCGGTTCGGTCCCTGCACGAGGGCGATCGGGCTTCGTCGAGTTCACCGCGATCCCGTGGCGGTGGTGCGGTCGCCGCGCCGGCGCTCGGGTCTTGAATCTCGGGGTTCGAGCGTCGTGGAGCCCTCCCTCACTCGTTCGGGTGCCCAGGGGAGGGTCCCCGGCCGACGCTTGAGCACCCGGATCAGGCGCCGGACAGCGTGTCCGCCAGCGACTGGAACCAGGCGCCGTGGGAGAACGGCTCCGGCGGGCCCACCTCCATGCCGAGTTCGGCGGCAGCCAGGGCGTAGTCCCCCTCGTCCAAGGGAAGCGCGAGCAGCTCCTGCAGTTCGCCCACGAGTCGGGCGACCAACTGCGGGTTGGTGGTGGCGGCGTAGTCGGCGACGGCGGCATCATGACCGGGGAACTCGTCGACGATGTCCTGTGAGAACCAGCCACCCAGTAGTTGCGCGGTTTCCGGGAACCGCGCGTGCCACTCCCAGTGCGTCCGCGGGGACGACGGTTCCGGGACGTCGCCCTCCTCGATGCTCTTCTTCAGGTGGTCGGCCAGCACCATCAGCCAGTCGCCGATGTCCGACTGAGGCTTTCCGGTGTCCGGGATCGAGTAGAACTCGCCCAGCTCTTGCCGGATGCGGCCCGGAGGATTACGGCTGTACTCCCGCAGCTGGCGCTCCGCCTCCGCGATGGCCGAGGGGCGGGCATGCCAGGTGTGACGGAGATACGCGTCCAGGGCGCGACTGCGCCGCTCCGGGATGTCGTCGGCCGGCTGCCCCAGATACGCGCGCATCACCTGGTCCAGCTCGCCGTAACGCCGGTCGTGTTCGAGGGGCTTCATGGACATGTGCGTGTGAACCTCTACAGGTAGAACGGCACGGTCGTGTGGACGACGAAGCCGAGCGGACTCGACGGCTCGCGGCGAAGCACCACGCGCGCCGCGCGGACGTCGACGGGCCCGCGCCCGGCCAGCAGGTCGCCCTCCAGCTGGACCCGGCCCACGGGCTCCTCGCGGGACGGCCAGGCGGCCTCGACGGTGAGGCGGGCCCGGGTGTTCTGGGCGAGCCAGCGGTGGATGGCCTGTTCGTTGGCGGTTACCACCTGCTGGGTGGCCCACTGGGCAGACTCCCGGTCGGGGTAGGAGGCGGAGCGGGTCAGCACAAGGGCATCCTCTCAAATCACCTGGTCAGAGCTTGCGCTCGTACGGGTGGTGGGCGGTTCAGTAGTCGGAGAAGTTCCAGAACATGCCGACCTCGGTGTCTGAGACGACGATCAGGCCGTAGTCCTCCGAGTACTCGCTCAGCGGGCTGTACGCCCAGCTCGATGATGTGAAGTCGAGTGTGCCGCTCACTCGGCCGGGCCTGTTGACGTTGGTGTGGTACCTGGCCTCGTCTCCGAAGCGCTCGAGGATCGTGCGGGCCATCGCGCGCAGCTCATCCGGGCCTTCTGTGAAGCGTGCCAGGTTGGACAGGGTGCACTTGTCGTCCGTGAGGGCCAGGAGCAGGTTCTCGGCGCTGTCCCGGTCGATCTCCTTCAGCCGCTCCGCGACGTACTCCGACGGGTGGGCGACGAAGGGGTACGTGGGGGACGCCTCACGCTCCGGATCCTGCGCCGCGTCATCGAGACCTGCCCAACCGCGGGGATCCGGGACCCGCGCCATCAGCGTGATCACGTCGAGGATCCAGTTCTCGTGGCGGCGTGGACCCGTGGCGTCATAGGGGCACGCGTCCTCGTACAGGTGGCGTACTGCGGCTTCCCAGGACTTCTGGTCGACGGACATGTGGTGCTGGCCTTTCTCGCCCGGTCGCCAAGACTTGGAGGGCATCGACGTCATGACGGTGAACGGTGGATTGCGGCTGCTGTCGTAACGGAGCCGTGTGTCGACGCCGGTCACGTCATACGCTTTGGCGTTCAGGCCGCCCTGCTTGTACCCGGACAGCGGGTCGCCGGAGTCCACCGGCTGCTTGCTCACGCTGCGGCCGCTGGTCTCACCGCTGGGCACCGTGTCGTAGAAGGACTTGACCTCGCCATCGGACGCCGGCGGAGGCCCTTTGATCCATGCCTCGATGGCGGCCTTGTTCGTGTTCAGGTTGCGCTCGGTCAAGTCCTCGGCGCGTTGGTAGTTCGGGAAGGCGGAGGAACCGCTGGGCATCGGCTTGCCGTATGGCCAGGCCGTCGTCGGGCCGTTCGACTGCTGGTCACGCAGGCGCTGCGCCAACTGCTCGTTACTCTTGCCGACGTGCTTGTCCAGGGTATGGCCGTCTGCCATGTACTCGTTGGCGGCGAGGTTGAGGTCGTAGTTGCCGTTCGAGTCGACCTTCAGCCAGACCTTCGAGTCCTTGAACTCCTCCAGGGCCCGGGTACCGAAGCCGTGCGCACGGGCGACGCCGGCCTCGAACTTGGGGGCGCTCCGGTATGCCTCGTCCAGGGGCCCCTTTTGCGGGTCGTCGCCGTTGAAGATGACCTGGACTACGTAGTAGTTCGCGACACTCACTCACGATCACCGGTGGACAACGACAAAGAACCGGACCCAGTAGGACTGGGTCCGGCTCTTGAAGTCCGGCACTTCGCCTGCTCAGCGAGTTGATCGCGCTGCTGGCGGAAGTGCCCCCGGCAGGATTCGAACCTGCGCACCCGGCTCCGGAGGCCGATGCTCTATCCCCTGAGCTACGGGGGCGAAATCGCTGCACTTGGCGGCGACGAGTGAAACCCTACCAGCTTCGGTGGGGTGTCCGGGAACAGGTATTTCCGCGTCGGCGCACCGGTTCGCCGACGGTCGGCCGAGGGCTCGGCGGACGGGTCACCGAGACCGTGTGTCGCCTGCCGGGCACCGCGCGCCGAATCAGGGCCGTGGGGTGCCCGGCCACCCCTCCGAGGGCGGAAGTGGGCAAAACCCGGACGCAGCCCCTCCGGCGGACCTACTCTCGAAGGGTGTCAGGGGCGTACGGCCGCGTGCTTGTTGTGGACGACAACAAGGTCATCCGGCAGCTGATCAGGGTCAATCTCGAGCTGGAGGGCTTCGAGGTCGTGACCGCGGCCGATGGTGTCGAGTGTCTGGATCTGGTCCACCGGGTCTGCCCGGATGTGATCACGCTCGATGTGGTGATGCCCCGACTCGACGGAATCCAGACCGCTGTCCGACTGCGCGCCGATCCGCGGACGCGCCATCTGCCCGTCGCCGTGGTGAGTGCCTGCACGCCGTACGAGGTGGACTCGGGGGTGGCCGCCGGGATCGACGCCTTCCTGGCGAAGCCGTTCGAGCCGAGCGAGCTGGTGCGGATCGTCCACCGCCTGATGCGCAGGAAGGACTCGCCGTCGGTCGACGGCAGACACGGTGCCGGGAGGGCCGGGAGCACGGCCGGATGACGGTACGACCGGCCACTGCCCGCCCGCATCCCGGAGTGCGCGGGTGACCGGATGGCGAAACGGGGTCGCGAAGTGCCCCCCTCCCTCCCATACGCTTGTCCCGTGACCCCCGCAGATCTCTCCCGAACCGTGCTGCGCGCTGTGCGCCGCGCGGTCGACGAGGACGTCCTGCACGCGCCCGTGCCCGCGCGCGTGCGGGTGGAGCGGACACGGCCCGGCGGCACCGGCGACTACGCCTGCGCCGTAGCCCTCCAGCTGGCCGGTCCTGCCGCGCTCCCCGCCCGGGAGGTCGCGAGCATCCTGCGCGACCGGGTGGCGGCGGTGCCCGGCATCGGACGGGTCGAGATCACCGGGCCCGGGTTTCTGAACTTCACGCTCGACGCGTCCGCCGACACGGCCGCCCGCGCCGCGCTCGTACACGACGTACGGGAGCAGGGCCTCCGGTACGGATGGCGCAGCACCGACGCCGGGCGGCTCCACCGCCTCCACCACCCGCCCGAGGTCCGGGCCGCGGTCCACGCCCAGGCGGTCGGTCGCCTCCTGGGGACGCAAGGCGCCCGGGTACTCATCGGCTGCACCGGAGCGGCCGACCGGGACTGGGAGCGTCTGGGCGTCGTGGCCGGCCCTCGCCGTGGGCCGGAGGAGAGTTTCGAGATCCGTCCCGTGCCCGCCCGCGCCACCGCCGCCGAACTGCTGGAGCACCTCGGACGGGACGCCGCGCTGTGGGGCCTGCTGCGGCCCGCGGCCCATGACCACGCCCCGCTGGGCGACGAGCTCCTCGTACAGGGCGAGGCCAACCCGCTCTTCCTGGTCCGCTACGCCCACGCGCGTGCCCGCGCACTCACACGGAATGCGGAGCAGCTCGGCTTCGCCGGCGCGTACGAGGAGGACGTGGACGCACCCGCACTGCACGCCGCGCTCGCCGACCACCCCGGCGTACTCGCCTCAGCCGCCCGCCACCACGCTCCCGACCGGGTCGCCCGGCACCTGGAGACGGTGGCGCGCGCCTTCTTCGACCTCCACGACACGAACCCGCCGCTCCCCGTCGGCGACGAGAAACCCTCGGCCGCCCACCGCTCCCGGCTGGCTCTTGCCGAAGCCGCCGGGACGGTGCTGGCAGGCGGCCTGTTCCTGCTCGGCATCAGCGCGCCCGAACACCTCTGAGACCTGAGAGAACAGAACGATGAGCCGATCCGCACACCCCGCCGGGCCCCGCCACGCCGATGTCTACACCGAGGGCCACTACAGCGCTCCGGCGACCGACCTGAACGTGCTGGACGACAAGGTCTGGTCCCGCACCGTCACCCGCGACGCGGACGGTGCCCTCACCGTCGGCGGGATGGAAGTCGCCCGGCTGGCCGAGGAGTTCGGCACCCCGGCGTACTTCCTCGACGAGAGCGACTTCCGGGCGCGCTGCCGCGCCTGGGCCGATGCCTTCGGGCCGGACGCCGATGTGTTCTACGCCGGGAAGGCCTTCCTGTCGCGTGCCGTCGTGCGCTGGCTCCAGGAAGAGGGGCTGAACCTCGACGTGTGCTCCGGCGGCGAGCTCGCCACCGCGCTGGACGCCGGGATGCCCGCCGAGCGCATCGCCTTCCACGGCAACAACAAGACCGTCGCCGAGATCGAGCGGGCCATCGCAGCCGGTGTCGGGCGGATCGTGCTCGACTCCTTCCAGGAGATCGTCCGCGTCTCGCACATCGCCCAGCAGCTCGGGAAGCGCCAGCGCGTACAGATCCGCGTGACGGTCGGCGTCGAGGCCCACACCCACGAGTTCATCGCGACCGCGCACGAGGACCAGAAGTTCGGCATCGCGCTGGCCGACGGACAGGCCGCCGAAGCGGTGCGCAGGGTGCTCACCCTCGACGGGCTCGAACTCATCGGCATCCACTCGCACATCGGCTCGCAGATCTTCGACATGGCCGGCTTCGAGGTCTCCGCGCGGCGCGTGGTGCAGCTGCTCGCCGAGATCCGCGACGAACACGGCATCGAGCTCCCCGAGATCGACCTCGGCGGCGGCCTCGGTATCGCGTACACCTCCGAGGACGACCCCCGCGAGCCGCACGAGATCGCCAAGGCGCTCAGCGACATCGTGACCCGCGAGTGCGAGTCGGCGAAGCTGCGGACGCCGCGGATCTCCGTCGAGCCGGGGCGCGCCATCGTAGGACCCACCGCGTTCACGCTGTACGAGGTCGGCACCGTCAAGCCCCTCGAGGGCCTGCGCACGTACGTCAGTGTCGACGGCGGTATGTCGGACAACATCCGCACCGCGCTGTACGACGCCGAATACAGCGTCTCCCTCGTCTCGCGCAGCTCCGACGCCGATCCCATGCTCGTGCGCGTCGTCGGCAAGCACTGCGAGAGCGGCGACATCGTGGTCAAGGACGCTTTCCTGCCCTCGGACCTGGCTCCCGGCGATCTGATCGCCGTGCCGGCCACCGGAGCGTACTGCCGCTCCATGGCGAGCAACTACAACCACGCCCTGCGCCCCCCGGTCGTCGCCGTGCGGGACGGCGAGGCGCGGGTGATCGTCCGGCGCGAGACGGAGGAAGATCTTCTGCGTCTCGATGTCGGCTGATGAAATAAGGGTCTCAGGATCCGGACGGGTGACAGAAACTCCCGTCCGGTGAGTGAGACTGTTCCACACATCTGAAGTATGAGAAACGAGGTCGGATGATGCGTACGCGTCCGCTGAAGGTGGCGCTGCTGGGCTGTGGAGTGGTCGGCTCAGAGGTGGCTCGCATCATGACGACGCACGCCGACGACCTCGCCGCGCGCATCGGTGCGCCGGTCGAGCTCGCGGGTGTCGCCGTGCGCCGTCCCTCCAAGGTGCGGGAGGGCATCGACCCCGCGCTGATCACCACCGATGCGACCGCCCTGGTCAAACGGGGTGACATCGACGTCGTCATCGAGGTCATCGGGGGCATCGAGCCCGCCCGCACGCTCATCACGACCGCCTTCGAGCACGGGGCGGGCGTCGTCTCGGCCAACAAGGCGCTGCTCGCCGAGGACGGCTCCGCCCTCCACGCCGCCGCCGAGAAGCACGGCCGGGACCTCTACTACGAGGCGGCCGTCGCCGGCGCCATCCCGCTCGTACGGCCGCTGCGCGAGTCCCTCGCGGGGGACAAGGTCAACCGGGTGCTCGGCATCGTCAACGGCACGACCAACTTCATCCTCGACAAGATGGACACCAGCGGCGCCGGGTACTCCGAGGCGCTCGACGAGGCCACCGCGCTCGGCTACGCCGAGGCCGACCCGACCGCGGACGTCGAGGGCTTCGACGCCGCCGCGAAGGCCGCGATCCTCGCCGGGATCGCCTTCCACACCCGGGTGAAGATCGGCGAGGTGCACCGCGAGGGCATCACCGAGGTCACCGCCGCCGACATCGCCTCCGCCCGCCGCATGGGCTGCACCGTCAAGCTCCTCGCCATCTGCGAGCGCGCGGCCGACGGCAGGTCCGTCACCGCCCGCGTGCACCCCGCGATGATCCCGCTCAGCCACCCGCTGGCCTCCGTCCGCGAGGCGTACAACGCCGTCTTCGTCGAGGCCGAGGCCGCCGGGCAGCTGATGTTCTACGGTCCCGGCGCCGGTGGCGCCCCGACCGCGTCCGCGGTCCTCGGCGACCTGGTGGCCGTCTGCCGCAACATCATCGGTGCGACCACCGGTCCCGGTGAGTCCGCGTACACGCGTCTGCCGGTCAGCCCCATGGGCGATGTCGTCACGCGCTACCACATCAGTCTCGACGTGGCCGACAAGCCTGGCGTACTCGCCCAGGTCGCGACGGTCTTCGCCGAACAGGGCGTATCGATCGATACGGTCCGACAGCAGAGCCGACATTCGAGCAGCGGCGACGAAGTTGCCATCGAGCAGGGTGGCGGCGGGCGACGGGTGGGCGGAGACGGCGAGGCATCCCTCGTCGTCGTCACCCACCGCGCGCCCGACGCAGCCCTCTCCGGGACCGTCGAAGCGCTGCGCAAGCTGGACACCGTGCGCGGTGTCGCCAGCATCATGCGTGTTGAAGGGGAGTAAGGACCCATGACCAGCAAGGGCACCCACCAGTGGCGCGGCATCATCGAGGAGTACCGGGACCGTCTTCCGGTCACGAGCACGACGCCGGTCGTCACGCTCCGTGAGGGCGGCACTCCGCTCGTCCCGGCGCAGGTCCTCTCCGAGCGCACGGGCTGCGAGGTGCACCTCAAGGTCGAGGGCGCCAACCCCACGGGGTCGTTCAAGGACCGCGGCATGACGATGGCGATCACCCGGGCCAAGGAGGAGGGCGCACAGGCCGTCATCTGCGCCTCCACCGGCAACACCTCCGCGTCCGCCGCCGCATACGCGGTGCGGGCCGGCATGGTCTGCGCCGTGCTCGTACCGCAGGGCAAGATCGCGCTCGGCAAGATGGGGCAGGCCCTCGTCCACGGCGCGAAGATCCTCCAGGTCGACGGCAACTTCGACGACTGCCTGACCCTGGCCCGCAGCCTCTCGGACAACTACCCGGTGGCGCTGGTCAATTCGGTCAACCCGGTCCGGATCGAGGGACAGAAGACCGCCGCGTTCGAGATCGTCGACGCGCTCGGTGACGCCCCCGACATCCACGTCCTGCCGGTCGGCAACGCGGGCAACATCACGGCCTACTGGAAGGGCTACAAGGAGTACGCGGGGGACGGACTGTCCACGCACACCCCGCGCATGTGGGGCTTCCAGGCATCCGGCTCCGCGCCCATCGTGCGCGGCGAGATCGTCAAGGACCCGGCGACCATCGCCACCGCGATCCGCATCGGGAACCCGGCCTCCTGGCAGTTCGCCCTGGACGCCCGGGACGAATCGGGTGGTTTCATCGACGAGGTGACGGACCGACAGATCCTGTCCGCCTACCGCCTGTTGGCCTCCCAGGAGGGTGTGTTCGTCGAGCCCGCGTCCGCCGCCTCCGTCGCCGGTCTTCTCAAGGCCGCCGAGGAGGGCAAGGTCGACCCCGGCCAGAAGATCGTCTGCACCGTCACGGGCAACGGCCTCAAGGACCCCGACTGGGCCGTCGCGGGCGCTCCGCAGCCGGTCACGGTGCCCGTGGACGCGGTCACCGCCGCCCAGAAGCTGGGTCTGGCGTAACCCGGCACTTCGCAGCTCAGTCGCCCTTTTCGGGCGGAGAGCGCATAGGAGGCGTGCGACACGCATCGTGCGCCTCCTGTGCGCCCTATGTCGCCACAGAACCTTCCTTCGATAAGCTGTGGTCAACCCGCCCCGCGCATGCGCCGCGGTGCAGTCGCCGTCATGGCTGCCGGGTACCCCATTCCGGCACCTCGGCGCCCCACGCACGCCGAGGTCCCGCCCGCATCACCCCGCCCGCATCACCCCGCACGACATCCCCGCCGCCGTACAGGAAGAGTCGTCCAACCGATGGCCGGTCCCGCGTTCCGAGCTGCCGCCGTCCGGGTGCGCGTCCCCGCAACCAGCGCCAACCTCGGCCCCGGTTTCGACGCCCTGGGCCTTTCGCTGGGGCTCTACGACGACGTCGTCGTCCGGGTCGCCGACTCCGGGCTGCACATCGACATCGCGGGTGAGGGCGCCGAGACGCTGCCCCGCGACGAGAGCCACCTGCTCGTGCGCTCCCTGCGCACGGCCTTCGACCTGCTCGGCGGACAGCCCCGCGGCCTCGAGATCGTCTGCGCCAACCGCATCCCGCACGGCAGGGGCATGGGCTCCTCGTCCGCCGCGATCTGTGCCGGCATCGTCGCCGCGCGTGCGGTGACGACGGGCGGCGACGCCCGCCTCGTCGACGCGGCCCTGCTGGAGCTGGCCACCGAGATCGAAGGGCACCCCGACAACGTCGCGGCCTGCCTCCTCGGCGGTTTCACGCTCGCGTGGATGGACGGCGGAGCGGCCAGGGCGATCAGGATGGATCCCGCGGATTCCGTCGTTCCGGTGGTTTTCGTCCCTGCCACGCCGGTACTCACCGAGACGGCACGCGGTCTGCTGCCGCGCACGGTTCCGCACGTGGACGCCGCTGCCAACGCCGGTCGTGCGGCCCTCCTCGTGGAGGCCCTGACCAGGCGCCCCGAGCTGCTGCTCGCCGCCACCGAGGACCGGCTCCACCAGGAGTACCGGGCGCCCGCGATGCCGCAGAGCGTGGAACTCGTGAACCGGCTGCGCGCCGACGGCGTCCCTGCTGTCATCTCCGGAGCGGGGCCGACCGTGCTCGCGCTGACGGAGGAGGGCTCGGCCGACAAGGTCACCCGGCTGGCGGGTGAGGGATGGGCCGCGAACAGGCTCGCGCTCGACACCACGGGCGCGAGCGTGCTGCCGCTCGCCGCGTAAGCGCACGTGATTGCCGGTGCATGAGAGGGGGAATGTTTGTTGGAGCCGGTAGTGTTAACCTCAAGTCAGCAATCGACGTCTTTGTGGCGCGTTGCTTCGTGTCCCCCTTCGGGACCACCACTCTTCCGGGAGCCTCCCCGACTGCCTGAGCAGCCTGCCTGAGCAGCTTCGAGCACGCTCCGGAACCGGCACGACACCCTCTTGCTCGTCCAGGAGTGGGCCGAGCAGGGGGATCTCGAGCCGGAACCCCGCACATTCATCTCTCCGCCGTACCCGGCGGACCACCGCCCCGGCAAGGTCCGCGATCAAAAAGATCAACAGACCGTAGCCGGACAGCACAACCGGTCGCCGAGCCAGAAGGCCGACGTCCGCTCCAGGGAAGGACCCTTCGTGAGCGACACCACCGATCTGATGGGCGTGACTGCCGACAAGAGCGTCGACAGCTCTGCGCCCGCCGAAGGTGCTGCCACTGGCACCACCGCACGGCGCCGCCGCTCCGGCACCGGCCTCGAGGGCATGGTCCTGGCCGAGCTGCAGCAGGTCGCGTCCGGCCTCGGCATCAGGGGGACTGCGCGGATGCGCAAGAGCCAGCTGATCGAGGTCATCAAGGAGGCGCAGGCCGGGAGCTCCTCCGCACCCAAGACTGCCTCCAAGGCTGCTGCCGCCACCGCCGGTACGGACGCCGAGAGCAAGCCCAAGCGGCGTGCCACGTCCAAGTCGCGTACGGGGGACGAGTCCGCCGCCGCGGCCGAGAAGCCCGCGGCCCAGCAGCAGATCGACATCCCCGGTCAGCCGGCCAGCGACGACCAGCCCACGGGCGAGCGCCGTCGTCGCCGGGCGACCGCGCAGGCGGGCAGCCCCGACACCAAGGGCGACGTCAAGGCCGAGGCCAAGGCGGAGTCGCAGGCCGCCGAGCCGAAGACCGAGGGCCGCCAGGACCGCGGCGACGAGCGCGGCGAGGCGAAGGGTGACGCGAAGGCCGAGTCCGCCGCCGACACCGCCGAGGGCCGCCGCGGGGACCGTCAGGACCGCGGCCAGCGCGGTGAGCGTGGCGACCGCGGTGACCGCCGTGACCGCCAGCGCGACCGGCGCGGCAAGGGCGACGACCAGGGCCAGCAGGGCGGCGGCCAGCGCCGTCAGGGCCAGGGTCAGAGCCAGAGCCAGAGCCAGGGCCAGGGTGGTCAGGGCCAGAGCCAGGGCCAGGGCCAGCAGGGCGGCGGCGGTCAGCAGGACGACGCCTACGACGACGAGGGCGGCCGGCGTGGCCGTCGGGGCCGTTACCGCGACCGCCGTGGCCGTCGCGGCCGCGACGACTTCGCGACCGACGTCCAGGTGGCCGACGACGACGTCCTGATCCCCGTCGCGGGCATCCTGGACATCCTCGACAACTACGCGTTCATCCGGACCTCCGGCTACCTGCCGGGACCGAACGACGTGTACGTCTCGCTCGCCCAGGTCCGCAAGAACGGCCTGCGCAAGGGTGACCACGTCACCGGTGCGGTGCGTCAGCCCAAGGACGGCGAGCGCCGCGAGAAGTTCAACGCGCTGGTCCGCCTCGACACGGTGAACGGCATGGCGCCGGAGACCGGCCGCGGCCGCCCCGAGTTCCAGAAGCTGACCCCGCTGTACCCGCAGGACAGGCTCCGTCTGGAGACCGACTCCAACATCCTGACCACCCGGATCATCGACCTGGTCGCCCCGATCGGCAAGGGCCAGCGAGGCCTGATCGTGGCCCCGCCGAAGACCGGTAAGACCATGATCCTGCAGGCCATCGCCAACGCGATCACGGTCAACAGCCCCGAGTGCCACCTGATGGTCGTCCTGGTCGACGAGCGTCCGGAAGAGGTCACCGACATGCAGCGGTCGGTGAAGGGCGAGGTCATCTCCTCGACCTTCGACCGTCCCGCCGAGGACCACACCACGGTCGCCGAGCTGGCCATCGAGCGCGCGAAGCGTCTCGTGGAGCTGGGTCACGACGTGGTCGTCCTGCTGGACTCGATCACCCGTCTGGGCCGCGCTTACAACCTGGCGGCGCCGGCCTCGGGCCGCATCCTGTCCGGTGGTGTCGACTCGACCGCGCTGTACCCGCCGAAGCGCTTCTTCGGTGCCGCGCGGAACATCGAGGACGGCGGCTCGCTGACGATCCTGGCGACCGCGCTCGTCGAGACCGGCTCGCGCATGGACGAGGTGATCTTCGAGGAGTTCAAGGGCACCGGCAACATGGAGCTCAAGCTCGACCGGAAGCTCTCGGACAAGCGCATCTTCCCGGCGGTGGACGTGGACGCGTCCAGCACCCGTAAGGAAGAGATCCTGCTCGGCAGCGACGAGCTGGCGGTTGTCTGGAAGCTGCGCCGGGTGCTGCACGCACTCGACCAGCAGCAGGCGATCGAGCTTCTCCTGGACCGCATGAAGAAGACGCAGTCCAACGCGGAGTTCCTGCTCCAGATCCAGAAGACGACGCCGGGTAACAGCAACGACTGACGTCGCATCACAAGTCACGCAGAACTGCCCTCGTCACACCGGTGACGAGGGCAGTTCTGCGTTGTAGGATCAGCTGGCTGTATGTGGGGGGGAACGTATTTTCTATACGCCCACTGTGTCGCGTTCCAGTGGGATCTTTTTCTCCCTTTTGAGTGCAACTACCCGGCGCCGTAATTTCGTTGCGCCGTGTCGATCGAAGGGATTCTTGAGTGACATCTGGCAGACGGAAGGGCTTTATCACCTTCCCCGCGGCGGTCGCCGCGCTCGCGCTGGGAACTGCGGCACTGTCCGCTGTACCCGCGCAGGCCGCCGACACGCCTCCGCTTCCGGAGAATCAGAGCGTTCAGAAGCGTGCCACGGCCTCACAGGCCGAGCTGCTGCAGACGGTCAAGGGATCGGCCGCAAAGCTCAAGCAGGGCGAATCGGGCGTGCCGGGCGCCGATCCGGAGTCCACTGCGGACGTGCCTGAGCGCACCGTGGACCCGAAGATCATCGGCGGCGTCGCCGCGACGATCACCGAGGCGCCGTGGATGGTGCAGCTGCACTACTACGACGACAAGGGCACCGCTGACACGGCGGACGACGACGGCTACTTCTGCGGTGGGACGCTCGTCGCCCCGGCAAAGGTCCTCACCGCCGCGCACTGCGTGGACGGCCTTGACTGGGCGGCGAACGGTGCTGTCGTCGGGGGGACCAGCCAACTGCCGGTCTCGGGCGACCTGCACGGTGGCCGGGCGGTCTCGGTCTGGCGGCAGTGGGTCAACCCGTCCTACAACGACGCCGCTATCAGCGGTGACGTCGCCGTACTGACGCTGGGCACGGCACTTCCGTACAAGACGCTGCAGCCGGCGTCGGGAACGGACACCGCCCTCTACGCGGCGGGCACACGCGCCACCGTCTACGGCTGGGGGCGCACAAGCTCCACCAGCCAGGACATCTCCGAGACGCTGCGCAAGGCCACCGTGCCGATCCAGTCCGACTCGACCTGCAAGTCCACCTACCCGGTGGACTTCGTGGCCGGTCAGATGACGTGTGCCGGTGTTCCGGCATCCGGCGAGGACAGCGGGACGGTTTCGCCGTGCAACGGTGACTCGGGTGGCCCGATGGTCGTCAACGGCCGGATCGCGGGCGTTGTGTCATGGGGCATGAAGGACTGCGTGGAGAAGGGCTCGTACAGCGTTTACGCGAAGACGAGCACTCTGTTCCCCAAGATCAACCCGCGGATCGACGACGCCAACCTGAACGGTGACTTCAAGGCGGACCTCTTCGCCCGCAAGTCGGCCGGTACGGCGTACAACTACTACTCGACCGGCCAGTCGTTCAGCGGAGCCGAGTCGCTCGGGGACTGGGGCGGGACCAACCTGGTCCGCCAGGTCGACTGGAACCGGGACGACTACCAGGACTACGTCTACCGCATCGGCAACGGCGACCTCTACTGGCTCCGTTTCGACGGTGTGGGCGAGTGGGTCGAGACGAAGATCGGCAAGGGATGGTCCTCCTGGAAGAACATCCTCTTCCCCGGTGACGTCACGCGTGACGGCAATCCGGACCTGGTCGGCATCGACAAGGACGGCAAGATCTGGACGTACCCGGGTCGTGGCGACGGCACCTTCGGTGCCCGCGTCGGCGGGGGCACCGGCTGGGGCAGCGTCATCGTCTTCGGCAAGGGCGACTACAGCGGTGACGGCAAGCCCGACCTGTTGACGCGTGACAGCCTGGGCCGCGTGTGGCTCTACGCGGGCCGGGACATTCCTGCCTCGCCGTACGCGCCCAAGGTCCAGGTCGGCAAGGGCTGGGGCTTCACGGCCTATGCCGGTACAGGTGACAACACCGGTGACGGCATCGCGGACGTCATCGTCCGCGACAAGGCGGGCGATCTGTGGATCTACCCGAGCCGTGGCTCGGCCACCGCGCCGTTCAGCGCACGGTACAAGGCCGGCAAGGGCTGGAACGGCTTCAACCTCCTCGGCTGATCCGGAGACGTTGACCACATCCGCCGTGATCGGGCAGCTGCCCGGGCGGAGTGGCCACCGGCCCCGAAACAGCAGGTGAGCCACCGGTTTCCGTAGGCTCGCCCGCATCATCTGTGGCCCCCGTCCCCGGACGGGGGCCACAGCTCGTTGTGCAACGCTTCTCGCTGCTCCGGCGTCCCACCGAGTGACGCCGGACCGTGCCAGTGAGTCACGGCAGGGGGTAGCAGCAAGCAACAGCGAGGGAGCCGCATGAGCGATCAGGGCAGGAGCACCGGCCGAATACGTGGCACCGGCAGCCGCCGCAGGAAACCCTCGCGGGGCCGCCGGGTGAAGACCGTGGCGCTGTGGACCGCCGCCGCGGTGGTCGTGGCCGGAGGATCCGGGCTCGGCTACGCGTACGTCAAGCTCAACGGCAACCTCGAGGGCGTCGACATCAACGCCGCACTGGGCGCGCAGCGCCCCGCCGACGTGGACAACGGTTCGCAGGACATCCTGGTGCTGGGATCGGACTCCCGCTCCGGCGCGAACTCCGGGTACGGCGCGGACGAGGGCTCCGCGCGGGCGGACACCGCGATGATCGTCCATGTCAACGAGGGGCACTCCTCCGCGAGCGTGGTCTCGGTCCCGCGGGACACCCTCGTCGACCGTCCCGCCTGCACGAGCGACACGACCGGGAAGCAGGTCGGCGCGGAGCAGGGGACGATGTTCAACTCCGCCTACCAGGTCGGCGGACCCGCCTGCGCGGTGAAGACCGTCGAGTCGATGTCGGGCATCCGCATGGACCACTACGTCGAGGTCGACTTCACCGGGTTCAAGAAGCTCGTCGACGAGCTCGGCGGCGTCAGGATCACCACCTCGCAGGCGATCGACGACCCCGACAGCCATCTCGCGCTGAAGCCCGGTCCGCACACCCTGAGCGGGGAGCAGTCGCTCGGCCTCGTCCGTACGCGCCACGACGTCGGCGACGGCAGCGACCTGGGCCGCATCCAGCTCCAGCAGGCCTTCGTGAAGGCGCTGATGGACCAGGCGAAGAGCGTCGGGGTGTTCTCGAACCCCAAGACGCTCTTCGGCCTCGCCGACACCGCGACGAAGGCCGTCACCACCGACTCGGAGCTGGCATCGGTCAAGAAGCTCACCGGCTTCGCTAACGGCCTGAAGGGCCTCGGCTCCGAGGACGTCCGGATGGTCACGCTGCCCGTCGAGTACGACCCGGCCGACCCGAACCGTGTGCTGCCGCAGGAGAAGGCGGGCCGGCAGGTGTGGGCGGCGCTCAAGCAGGACCTGCCGATCCCCGCGTCCGCCACCGCGAAGTCGGCGGGCGACAAGGGCGAAGCGGGAGACGTCGTACGGTAACGGCGCGTTCCGTCACCGTCCGGTCGCGCAGTGTTCCCGGAACACGCGGGGAATATGCGCGGCCGGTCCTCCGTTTTGGGAGATACGGCCGGTCCTGGCAGACTGGTACGTCGGCCCCGGTTCACGGACGCGCAATCCGCGCGTACGACCCGGTGCCCTCCCGAAACTAGGAGAAACCCTTGAAGCGCGAAATTCACCCCGAGTACGTCGAGACCCAGGTCAGCTGCACCTGCGGTGCGTCGTTCACCACCCGGAGCACCATCGGCAACGGCGCGATCCGCGCCGACGTCTGCTCCGAGTGCCACCCGTTCTACACGGGCAAGCAGAAGATCCTCGACACCGGCGGCCGTGTGGCACGCTTCGAGGCCCGCTTCGGCAAGGCTGCCGCTTCCGCCAAGTAGCGAGCCACTGCGCCGGTTCCCGGCGCCCTCTTGCGGGGGCGCCGGGGCCGGCGTTTTTTCCGGCTGTGCGGCCCGGGCGTCCTTGGGACGCACGGCCGGCAGCACGCCGTCCAGCAGGCCCGCAGACGTACGACGCACGGAACCAGGAGCCCGAAGATGTTCGAGGCGGTCGAGGAACTGATCGGTGAACACGCCGATCTCGAGAAGAAGCTCGCCGACCCGTCGGTCCACACCGACCAGGCCAACGCGCGCAAGCTCAACAAGCGCTACGCGGAGCTGACCCCGATCGTCGCCACGTACAGGTCCTGGAAGCGGACCGGTGACGACATCGGCACCGCACGCGAGTTCGCCGCCGACGACCCCGACTTCGCCGCCGAGGTCAAGGTCCTGGAGAAGCAGCGCGAAGAGATCACCGAGAAGCTCCGGCTCCTGCTGGTCCCGCGCGACCCCAGCGACGACAAGGACGTGCTCCTGGAGATCAAGGCGGGCGCGGGCGGCGACGAGTCCGCCCTGTTCGCCGGCGATCTGCTGCGCATGTACCTCCGCTACGCGGAGCGCGTCGGCTGGAAGACCGAGATCATCGACTCCACCGAGTCCGAACTCGGCGGCTACAAGGACGTCCAGGTCGCCGTGAAGACCAAGGGCGGCAACGGTGCCACCGAGCCCGGCCAGGGCGTCTGGGCCCGGATGAAGTACGAGGGCGGCGTGCACCGCGTGCAGCGCGTGCCCTCCACCGAGTCCCAGGGCCGTATCCACACCTCCGCCGCCGGTGTGCTCGTCACGCCCGAGGCGGAGGAGGTCGACGTGGAGATCCACGCCAACGACCTGCGCATCGACGTCTACCGCTCCTCGGGACCCGGCGGACAGTCCGTCAACACCACCGACTCCGCGGTCCGCATCACGCACCTGCCGACCGGCGTCGTCGCCTCCTGCCAGAACGAGAAGAGCCAGCTCCAGAACAAGGAGCAGGCCATGCGCATCCTGCGGTCCCGGCTGCTGGCCGCCGCCCAGGAAGCGGCCGAGCAGGAAGCCTCCGACGTCCGCCGCAGCCAGGTCCGTACCGTCGACCGGTCCGAGAAGATCCGCACGTACAACTTCCCGGAAAACCGGATCTCGGACCACCGCGTCGGCTTCAAGGCGTACAACTTGGACCAGGTGCTCGACGGCGAACTCGACGCCGTCATCCAGGCCTGCGTGGACGCCGACTCCGCCGCCAAGCTCGCCGCCGCATAAGCTGCGCCCCGCCCCGCACGTGAACCTGTACGGAGAACCGCGATGAACCTGCTGCTCGCCGAGGTGGCCCAGGCCACCCAGCGGCTGGCCGACGCCGGTGTCCCCTCGCCGCGTTTCGATGCCGAGGAACTCGCCGCATTCGTGCACGACGTCAAGCGGGGCGAGCTGCACCATGTGCCGGACGCCGACTTCGACGCCCGCTACTGGGAGACGATCGCCCGCCGCGAGGCCCGCGAGCCGCTCCAGCACATCACCGGCCGCGCCTTCTTCCGCTACCTGGAGCTCCAGGTCGGCCCCGGCGTCTTCGTGCCCCGCCCGGAGACCGAGTCGGTCGTCGGCTGGGCGATAGACGCAGTCCGTGCGATGGACGTCGTCGAGCCGCTGATCGTCGACCTCTGCACGGGATCGGGCGCCATCGCCCTCGCCATGGCACAGGAGGTGCCGCGCTCGCGCGTGCACGGCGTGGAGCTGTCGGAGGACGCCCTGCGCTGGACGCGGAAGAACGCCGAGGGGTCCAGGGTCACCATCCACCGGGGAGACGCTCTGAGCGCCCTTCCCGAGTTCGACGGCCAGGTCGACCTGGTGATCTCCAACCCGCCGTACATCCCGCTCACCGAGTGGGAGTACGTGGCGCCCGAGGCCCGCGACCACGACCCGCAGATGGCGCTGTTCTCCGGTGAGGACGGCCTCGACACCATCCGGGGCATCGAACGCACCGCGCACCGCCTGCTGCGGCCCGGTGGTCTCGTCGTCATCGAGCACGCCGACACCCAGGGCGGCCAGGTGCCGTGGATCTTCACCGAGGAGCGGGGCTGGGCCGACGCGGCCGACCACCCCGACCTGAACAACCGGCCCCGGTTCGCCACGGCACGCAAGGCCATGCCGTGACCACCGGGACACCGGAAGCGCACCACCCCTACCCGCCAGACCCGTACATGTCCGAGGAGGCCGGCTGATGGCACGGCGATACGACTGCAACGACGCGACCGACCGTACGACCGGCCTGCGTGAAGCCGCGTCCGCCGTCCGCCGCGGCGAACTGGTCGTGCTGCCCACGGACACCGTGTACGGGATCGGCGCGGACGCCTTCAGCTCCGAGGGTGTCGCCGACCTGCTCGACGCCAAGGGCCGTGGCCGCAACATGCCGACGCCCGTGCTGATCGGCTCCCCGAACACCCTGCACGGCCTGGTCACCGACTTCTCCGAGCAGGCGTGGGAGCTCGTCGACGCCTTCTGGCCCGGCGCCCTCACCCTCGTCGCCAAGCACCAGCCCTCACTGCAGTGGGACCTTGGCGACACCCGGGGCACCGTCGCGATCCGGATGCCGCTGCACCCGGTCGCGATCGAGCTCCTCACGGAGGTCGGCCCGATGGCCGTCTCCAGCGCCAACCTCACCGGACACCCCTCGCCCGAGGACTGCGACGCGGCCCAGGAGATGCTCGGCGACTCCGTGTCCGTCTACCTCGACGGCGGTCCGACCCCCGGAATCGTCCCGTCCTCCATCGTCGACGTCACCGGCAAGGTCCCGGTGCTGCTCCGGGCCGGCGCGCTGTCCGTCGAGGACCTCCGGAAGGTAGTACCTGACCTCGAGGTGGCCAATTGACCGCCCCTGAGGGGCGTGGCATAGCGGGGCGACACGACACTTTCCGCATCCTCCACGTCAGCACCGGCAACGTCTGCCGCTCGCCCATCACCGAGCGGCTGACCCGCCATGCCCTGGTGGGCCGCCTCGGCGATCCGCTCAGCGGCGGCCTGATCGTGGAGAGCGCGGGCACCTGGGGGCACGAAGGTGCGCCCATGGAGGCCAACGCCGAGGTGGTTCTCGCCGACTTCGGCGCCGACGCCACCGGGTTCGTCGGCCGCGAGCTGCTCGACGAGCACGTGATCCGCGCCGACCTGGTCCTCACCGCCACCCGCGACCACCGCGCCCAGGTGATCTCCATGGGCCACTCGGCGGGCCTGCGGACCTTCACCCTCAAGGAGTTCACCCGGCTCGTCCGGGCGATCGACCCCGCGACGCTGCCCGACGCCCGCGAGGAGGGCGTCGTCGAGCGCGCCCGCGCACTGGTGCGCGCCGCGGCGGCACTGCGCGGCTGGCTCCTGGCACCCACCGCCGAGGCGGACGAGGTCTACGACCCGTACGGCGCCCCGATCACGTTCTTCCGCTCCATCGGCGACGAGATCAACCAGGCGCTCGATCCCGTGGTGACCGCCCTGACGGGCGTGCGCGACCCGCACTGACACCGCCGGGCGCCGCGGGATCCGCAGGAACCGGCCCCGCGCCGGCGGACACCCCGGGCCCCGAGTGCGCCCGACCGGCGTACGGGGCCGCACGGCGGCAGGCAAGGGGCGCGGAGCGGGCCTACATTGGATCTGAAGCCAGCGCCCCCTCCCCAGGCCCGGAGCCGTCAGATGCCGGTCACCACTCCAGCCGCACCCGCAGCCGTGCCCCCGTCCGACACCGCGCTGCCGCAGGACTTCGGCGCGCTGGCCCGACAGGATCCGGAGATCGCCGGGATCCTTCAGGGGGAGGTCCGGCGGCAGTCGACCACGCTGCAGCTCATCGCCGCCGAGAACTTCAGCTCGCCCGCGGTCCTCGCCGCCCTCGGCTCCCCGCTCGCCAACAAGTACGCAGAGGGCTACCCGGGCGCCCGCCACCACGGCGGCTGCGAACAGGCCGACGAGGCCGAACGTGTCGCGGTCAGGCGTGCCATGTCGCTCTTCGGCGCCGAGCACGCCAACGTGCAGCCCCACTCCGGCTCCTCGGCGGTCCTGGCCGCCTACGCGGCGCTGCTGCGCCCCGGTGACGCGGTGCTGGCCATGGGACTCCCGTACGGCGGGCACCTCACCCACGGCGCCCCCGGCAACTTCTCCGGCCGCTGGTTCGACTTCACCGGATACGGCGTCGACCCCGACAGCGGACTCATCGACTACGCGCAGGTCCGTTCCCTGGCCCGCGCCCACCGCCCCAAGGCGATCGTCTGCGGCTCCATCTCCTACCCGCGCCACCCCGACTACGAGACGTTCAGGGAGATCGCCGACGAGGTCGGTGCGTACCTGATCGCCGACGCCGCCCACCCGATGGGCCTGATCGCCGGGGGAGCGGCGCCCAGCCCCGTCCCGTACGCGGACGTGGTGTGCGCCACGACGCACAAGGTGCTGCGCGGGCCCCGCGGCGGCATGATCCTGTGCGGCGCGGAGCTGGCCGAGCGGATCGACCGTGCGGTGTTCCCGTTCACCCAGGGCGGCGCCCAGATGCACACCGTCGCGGCCAAGGCCGTCGCGTTCGGAGAGGCGGCGACCCCGGCCTTCGCGCTCTACGCCCACCAGGTCGTCGCCCATGCGCGGGTGCTCGCCGCCGGACTGGAGGCCGAGGGCTTCGAGATCACCACGGGCGGTACGGACACCCACATCGTCGTTGCCGACCCCGGCACGCTGGGCGTCGACGGCCGCACGGCCAGGGAGCGGCTCGTCGCCGCGGGCATGGTGCTCGACACCTGTGCCCTGCCGTACGGGGACGCCCGCGGGATCAGGCTCGGCACCGCGGCCGTCACCACTCAGGGCATGGACGAATCCGACATGGCGCGGATCGCCGCGCTGTTCGGCGCTGCGGTGAGGGACGGGGCGGACGCCGAACGCCTGCGGGCCGAGGTGCGTCAACTCACAGAGCGGAATCCGCCGTACCCGGGGTAGGCGATGTCTGTGCAACCATCACCCGTACCTTGGAGTCCTTGCTCATGAGACTAGGGTGTGGGGCTGAGATGGCCGGCGAAATCTGTGGGGCAGCCCGTGCGTGATTACCTGCTGACGCTCTGTGTCACGGCCGCAGTTACCTATCTGCTGACGGGACCGGTGCGGAAGTTCGCCATCGCGGTCGGGGCGATGCCCGCGATCCGTGCGCGCGACGTACACCGAGAACCGACACCGCGGCTCGGTGGCATCGCCATGTTCGGCGGACTGTGTGCGGGACTGATCGTCGCGGACCACCTGTTCAACCTGAACGGTGTCTTCGAGCTCTCCAACGAACCGCGTGCGCTGCTGTCCGGCGCGGCCCTGATCTGGCTGATCGGCGTCCTGGACGACAAGTTCGAGATCGATGCGCTGATCAAGCTCGGCGGACAGATGATCGCCGCCGCGGTCATGGTCATCCAGGGTCTGACGATCCTGTGGCTGCCCATCCCCGGCGTCGGCACGGTCGCCCTCACCCAGTGGCAGGGCACGCTGCTCACGGTCGCGCTGGTCGTGATCACCATCAACGCGGTCAACTTCGTCGACGGCCTGGACGGTCTCGCGGCCGGCATGGTCTGCATCGCGTCCGCGGCGTTCTTCCTGTACACCTACCGCCTCTGGTACGGGTACGGAATCGAGGCGGCGGCCCCCGCGACGCTCTTCGCCGCGATCCTGATGGGCATGTGCCTGGGCTTCCTGCCGCACAACATGCACCCGGCCCGGATCTTCATGGGCGACTCGGGGTCGATGCTGATCGGTCTCGTGCTGGCAGCGGGTGCGATCTCCGTCACCGGGCAGGTCGACCCGGACGCGATGAAGCTCTTCGAGGGCAGTGAGCGCCAGGCGACCCACGCGATGCTGCCCGTCTTCATCCCGCTGTTGCTGCCGCTGACGATCATCGCGATCCCGGCTGCCGACCTGGTGCTCGCGATCGTGCGGCGTACCTGGAACGGACAGTCGCCGTTCGCGGCCGACCGCGGGCACCTGCACCACCGGCTGCTGGAGATCGGGCACTCGCACAGCAGGTCCGTGCTGATCATGTACTTCTGGTCCGCGCTGATCGCGTTCGGCGCGGTCGGCTACTCAGTGCACTCGGCGTCCCTGTGGATCGTTCTGGTGATCGTGGGCCTCAGTGCCGTCGGTCTGGTGCTGCTGCTCATGCCGCGCTTCACCCCGCGCGCGCCCCGTTGGGCGGAGGCCTTCGTGCCGCCGCGCTACCGGCGCCGCAGCAGTGACGGGGCGGATGAGCAGGGCTCGTACACCGTTTCGGGGGAGGCCCCGAAGGACCAACAGGGGCCCGCAGGCTCGCAGATGGCCGCCGGGACCCCGGAACAGGTCCCGGTCGCCGTGGGCGTCTCCGGCGTCAACGGGGCGACCGCGATCGGCTCCCGTTCTCGGTTCAGTCATCGCGACCGCGCCGATTCGCCGCGTTGACGATTCGGACGCCGAGGCTCATTACCAGGCAATGTGCCGTGTTGTCCTGCACACACGCGCGGACTAACTCTCATGTGTGACAGTTGGCACACTTTCCAGGTAAAGACCTCATCAAATAGTTTGTGATACCGTTCACTAAGCCCGGTGACGGAGCCGAAGGACCCTAGTGAGACGGTCCATTGGCCCGAGGCATCGACTCGGACCGGGCCTACGCTCGTCCATGACGACACCACTGCCCACCCCCTGCACAAGCGGAGTTGCCGCCATGCCGTCCAACGACGTCCGGACTCTCCTCCAGGCCGCCGTGCCCACCGCTGTCGCCGGCGCTGTTGCCGCCGCGATCAGCGCCGGCATCGCCGGTGGCAAGGGAGCCCTGGGCGCGGTCGTTGCGACGCTGGTGGTGATCCTCTTCATGGGGATCGGACTGCTGGTCCTGCAACGGACCGCGAAGTCCCTCCCGCACTTGTTCCAGGCAATGGGTCTGATGCTGTACACAGCACAGCTCCTGTTGCTGTTCATCTTCGTCGCCGTGTTCAAGGACACCTCGCTGTTCAACCCGAAGGCCTTTGCGATCACGCTGGTTGCGACGACTCTCGTGTGGATCGGCGCACAGGCGCGTGCGCACATGAAGGCCAAGATCCTCTACGTCGAACCCGAGTCCAGCAAGGGTGACAAGCCCAAGAAGACGGGCCCGTCGGCGTGAAGGGTAGGGGCGGAATAAGGGCGCTCCCCGGACCCTGCTATCGTCCGGTTTCAACTGCGGCACTGCGGGCGCGGGCATGTGAGCTGACGCCTGCTCGATCGCGAGGCTCAATGCCTGACTGCCGCTCACACATTCGTAACACCAGTCCAGTGCCGAACCGCGGCCGTGCGCCGCGCCGACACATCGAGGTTGCCGTACCTATGCGCCACGCTGAAGGAGCCCGCGGTGAGTGCTGACCCGACACAGGTGCTCGCCTTCGAGACCGATTGCCACATCTTCGAGAATGATGGTTGTGGCTTCCCGGCACCCGGCTTGCACTCGTTCCTGTTCGAGCCCCTGTGGGGTGACCCGGACAGCAACTTGTACTTCAACAAGCCGATGCTGCTGGCGCTCCTCGGCTCGCTCATCATCGTCGGTTTCTTCTGGGCGGCGTTCCGGAAGCCCAAGATGGTCCCCGGCAAGCTGCAGTCGATCGCGGAGATGGGCTACGACTTCATCCGTCGCGGCATCGTCTACGAGACCATCGGCAAGCGCGAGGGCGAGAAGTACGTCCCGCTGGTCGTGTCGCTGTTCTTCTTCGTCTGGATGATGAACCTCTGGTCGATCATTCCGGTCGCCCAGTTCCCCGTGACGTCGATCATCGCGTACCCGATCGTTCTGGCACTGATCGTGTACGTGCTCTGGGTCAGCCTGACCTTCAAACGTCACGGGTTCGTCGGCGGGTTCAAGAACATCACCGGTTACGACAAGTCGCTCGGCCCGGTGCTCCCGCTGGCGATGCTGATCGAGTTCTTCTCGAACCTGCTGGTCAGGCCGTTCACGCACGCGGTCCGACTCTTCGCGAACATGTTCGCAGGTCACACCCTCCTGCTGCTGTTCACGATCGCCAGCTGGTACCTGCTCAACGGCATCGGTATCGCTTACGCCGGCGTCTCGTTCGTGATGGTCATCGTGATGACCGCGTTCGAGCTCTTCATCCAGGCGCTGCAGGCGTACGTCTTCGTACTCCTGACCTGCACCTTCATCCAGGGCGCGCTCGCAAAGCACCACTGAGCACCGCGCACCGACCCTTAGTCGTCCGGTGGCCAACCCCCACCGGTCCGTGAAAGAGAAGGAAGAACTGGCATGTCCCAGACCCTTGCTGCCGTCACCGGCTCCCTCGGCTCCATCGGTTACGGCCTCGCCGCCATCGGCCCCGGCGTCGGCGTCGGCATCATCTTCGGTAACGGCACCCAGGCTCTTGCCCGTCAGCCCGAGGCTGCCGGTCTCATCCGCGCCAACCAGATCCTCGGCTTCGCCTTCTGTGAGGCGCTCGCCCTCATCGGTCTGGTCATGCCGTTCGTCTACGGCCAGTAGTGATCCTCGGATCCACGACCAGCCACCTAGACGAAAGGCACTGATGTGAGCCAGCTGCTTACGGTCGCGTCCGAGGAGATGGAAAATCCCCTCGTCCCGCCGATTCCAGAGCTCGTCATCGGCCTCATCGCCTTCGTCATCGTCTTCGGCTTCCTCGCCTGGAAGCTCCTCCCGAACATCAACAAGGTTCTGGAAGAGCGTCGCGAGGCCATCGAAGGCGGTATCGAGAAGGCCGATGCGGCCCAGACCGAGGCCCAGAGCGTTCTTGAGCAGTACAAGGCTCAGCTCGCCGAGGCCCGCCACGAAGCCGCCCGTCTGCGCCAGGAGGCGCAGGAGCAGGGTGCCGTCATCATCCAGGAGATGAGGACGGAAGGTCAGCGGCAGCGCGAAGAGATCATCGCCGCCGGCCACGCCCAGATCGAGGCCGACCGCAAGGCCGCGGCTTCCGCGCTGCGCCAGGACGTGGGCACGCTCGCCACCGCCCTGGCCGGCAAGCTCGTCGGCGAGTCCCTCGAGGACCACGCCCGGCAGAGCGGCACCGTCGACCGTTTCCTCGACGAGCTCGAGGCGAAGGCCGAGGCTGTCCGATGAACGGAGCGAGCCGCGAGGCACTGGCTGCCGCACGTGAGCGTCTCGACGCGCTGACCGACAACACGTCGGTCGACGCGGCGAAGCTCGCCGAGGAGCTGGCAGCCGTCACCGCGCTGCTCCACCGCGAGGTATCGCTGCGCCGGGTCCTCACCGACCCGTCGCAGGGCGGCGAGGCGAAGGCCGAGCTGGCCGGACGGCTGTTCGGCGGTCAGGTGGGCGGCGAAGCCGTGGACCTGATCTCCGGCATGGTCCGCTCCCGCTGGTCGCAGTCGCGTGACCTGGTCGACTCGGTCGAGGAACTGGCGAACACCGCAGACCTCACCGCCGCCCAGCGAAGCGGCGCTCTCGACGACGTCGAGGACGAGCTGTTCCGGTTCGGCCGGATCGTCGGTTCCGACAAGGGACTGCGTTCCGCCCTGACCAGCCGGACCGCGTCCGCCGCCGCCAAGGGCGAGCTGCTCCGCAGCCTGCTCGGCGGCAAGGCGCAGCCCGTCACGGAGCGCATCGTCACGCGTCTCGTGACCCAGCCCCGTGGACGTAGCCTGGAAGCGGGACTCGACTCCCTGTCCAGGCTCGCCGCGGAGCGCCGGGACCGCATGGTCGCCGTCGTCACCTCGGCGGTGCCGCTGTCCGATCGCCAGAAGCAGCGCCTCGGCGCCGCCCTGGCGAAGATCTACGGCCGGCAGATGCACCTGAACCTGGACGTGGACCCCGCGGTCCTCGGCGGGATCTCGGTGCGCGTCGGTGACGAGGTCATCAACGGCACGATCGCGGAGCGCCTCGAAGAGGCCACCCGCCGGATGGCCGGCTGACAGCGAGCAGCGCAACCGCACCAACTGAACGAGCAAGAACAGCGGCCCGGTTGGGCCGTGCAGAAATTGCAGAAGATTCCTGGGGGTCGCCCCCAGACCCCCTTAAGAAACTTCGGGCCCAACAAGGAGAGCAGGGAACCCAGATGGCGGAGCTCACGATCCGGCCGGAGGAGATCCGGGACGCACTGGAGAACTTTGTCCAGTCGTACCAGCCGGACGCGGCCTCGCGCGAGGAGGTCGGAACGGTCAGCGTTGCCGGCGACGGCATCGCGAAGGTGGAGGGCCTGCCCTCCGCCATGGCGAACGAGCTGCTGAAGTTCGAGGACGGAACCCTCGGTCTCGCCCTCAACCTCGAGGAGCGCGAGATCGGTGCGATCGTCCTCGGCGAGTTCAGCGGAATCGAGGAGGGCCAGCCGGTGCAGCGCACCGGTGAGGTGCTCTCCGTCGGCGTCGGCGAGGGCTACCTCGGCCGTGTCGTCGACCCGCTCGGCAACCCGATCGACGGTCTCGGCGAGATTGCGACCGAAGGACGCCGCGCCCTCGAGCTGCAGGCCCCTGGCGTCATGGTCCGCAAGTCGGTGCACGAGCCGATGCAGACCGGCTACAAGGCCGTCGACGCCATGGTGCCGATCGGCCGCGGCCAGCGTCAGCTGATCATCGGTGACCGTCAGACGGGTAAGACCGCTCTGGCCGTCGACACGATCATCAACCAGCGCGACAACTGGCGCTCGGGCGACGTGAACAAGCAGGTGCGCTGCATCTACGTCGCCATCGGTCAGAAGGGCTCCACCATCGCCTCAGTGCGAGGTGCCCTGGAAGAGGCCGGCGCGCTCGAGTACACGACCATCGTCGCCGCCCCGGCGTCCGACCCGGCCGGCTTCAAGTACCTGGCGCCGTACACCGGTTCGGCCATCGGCCAGCACTGGATGTACGACGGCAAGCACGTCCTCATCATCTTCGACGACCTTTCGAAGCAGGCCGACGCCTACCGCGCCGTGTCGCTTCTGCTGCGCCGTCCGCCGGGCCGCGAGGCCTACCCGGGCGACGTCTTCTACCTGCACTCGCGTCTGCTGGAGCGCTGCGCCAAGCTCTCCGACGACATGGGCGCCGGTTCGATGACGGGCCTCCCGATCGTCGAGACCAAGGCGAACGACGTGTCGGCGTTCATCCCGACCAACGTCATCTCCATCACCGACGGCCAGTGCTTCCTGGAGTCCGACCTGTTCAACGCGGGTCAGCGTCCGGCGCTCAACGTCGGTATCTCGGTCTCCCGAGTCGGTGGCTCCGCCCAGCACAAGGCCATGAAGCAGGTTTCCGGCCGTCTGCGCGTGGACCTCGCCCAGTACCGCGAGCTGGAGGCGTTCGCCGCCTTCGGTTCCGACCTGGACGCGGCCTCCAAGGCGTCGCTGGAGCGCGGTAAGCGCATGGTCGAGCTGCTGAAGCAGCCCCAGTACGCCCCGTTCCCGATGGAGGAGCAGGTCGTCTCCGTCTGGGCCGGCACCACGGGCAAGATGGACGACGTCCCGGTCGAGGACATCCGTCGCTTCGAGGGTGAGCTGCTGGAGTACCTGCGCCGTGAGCGCAAGGACCTCCTGACCAGCATCGCCGAGGGCGGCAAGATGTCCGACGACACGCTGCAGTCGATCGCTGACGCGATCGCCGCCTTCAAGCAGCAGTTCGAGACCTCGGACGGCAAGCTTCTGGGCGAGGGCTGATCGATGGGCGCTCAGCTTCGCGTTTACAAGCGCCGCATCCAAGCCGTCACCGCTACCAAGAAGATCACCAAGGCGATGGAGATGATCGCCGCCTCGCGCATCGTCAAGGCGCAGCGCAAGGTGACGGCGTCGATGCCGTACGCGACCGAGCTCACCCGCGCGGTGACCGCGGTGGCGACCGGCTCCAACACCAAGCACCCGCTCACCACCGAGGCCGACGCCCCGGTGCGGGCCGCGGTCCTGCTCCTCACGAGCGACCGCGGTCTGGCCGGCGGCTACTCCTCCAACGCCATCAAGGCGGCGGAGCGGCTGCGTGAGCGGCTGGCGGCCGAGGGCAAGGAGGTCGACACGTACATCGTCGGCCGCAAGGGTGTCGCCTACTACGGGTTCCGCGAGCGCAAGGTCGCGGAGTCGTGGACCGGCTTCACCGACAGCCCGGAGTACGCGGACGCCAAGAAGATCGCCGCGCCCCTGATCGAGTCCATCCAGAAGGACACGGCCGAGGGTGGCGTCGACGAGCTGCACATCGTCTACACCGAGTTCGTGTCGATGATGACGCAGAACGCGGTCGACGGCCGGATGCTGCCGCTCTCGCTCGACCAGGTCGCGGAGGAGAGCGGTGCGAAGGACGAGATCCTTCCGCTGTTCGACTTCGAGCCGTCGGCCGAGGACGTCCTCGACGCTCTTCTGCCGCGCTACGTCGAGAGCCGCATCTACAACGCACTGCTGCAGGCAGCCGCTTCCGAGCACGCTGCCCGCCGCCGCGCGATGAAGTCGGCGACCGACAACGCCGGGGATCTGATCAAGAGCCTCTCCCGGCTTGCCAACGCGGCCCGCCAGGCCGAAATCACCCAGGAAATCAGCGAGATCGTCGGCGGTGCAGGTGCGCTGGCCGACGCGTCCGCGGGGAGTGACAAGTAATGACGACGACAGTTGAGACGGCCGCTGCCACGGGCCGCGTCGCCCGGGTCATCGGCCCGGTCGTCGACGTGGAGTTCCCCGTCGACGCGATGCCGGAGATCTACAACGCCCTGCACGTCGAGGTCGACGACCCGGCCGAGGCCGGCGCTCGTAAGACGCTGACCCTCGAGGTCGCCCAGCACCTGGGTGACGGCGTGGTCCGCGCGATCTCGATGCAGCCCACCGACGGTCTGGTCCGCCAGGCCCCGGTGACCGACACCGGCAAGGGCATCATGGTGCCGGTCGGTGACATCACCAAGGGCAAGGTGTTCAACACCCTCGGTCAGATCCTGAACGAGCCCGAGGCCGAGGCGCAGATCACCGAGCGCTGGCCGATCCACCGCAAGGCCCCGGCCTTCGACCAGCTCGAGTCCAAGACCGAGATGTTCGAGACCGGCCTGAAGGTCGTCGACCTGCTGACCCCGTACGTCAAGGGCGGCAAGATCGGTCTGTTCGGTGGTGCGGGCGTCGGCAAGACGGTCCTCATCCAGGAAATGATCATGCGTGTGGCGAAGCTGCACGACGGTGTGTCGGTGTTCGCCGGTGTCGGCGAGCGCACCCGTGAGGGCAACGACCTCATCGACGAGATGACCGACTCGGGCGTCCTGGAGAAGACCGCACTGGTCTTCGGCCAGATGGACGAGCCGCCGGGCACCCGTCTCCGGGTCGCGCTGTCCGCCCTGACCATGGCGGAGTACTTCCGCGATGTGCAGAAGCAGGACGTGCTGCTCTTCATCGACAACATCTTCCGCTTCACGCAGGCCGGTTCCGAGGTCTCCACGCTGCTCGGCCGCATGCCGTCCGCAGTGGGTTACCAGCCGACCCTGGCCGACGAGATGGGTGTGCTCCAGGAGCGCATCACCTCGACGCGTGGTCACTCGATCACCTCGATGCAGGCGATCTACGTCCCCGCGGACGACCTGACCGACCCGGCTCCGGCCACCACGTTCGCCCACCTCGACGCGACGACGGTTCTTTCCCGTCCGATCTCCGAGAAGGGCATCTACCCGGCCGTGGACCCGCTGGACTCCACGTCCCGCATCCTGGACCCGCGCTACATCGCGCAGGACCACTACGACACGGCCAGCCGCGTCAAGGGGATCCTGCAGAAGTACAAGGACCTCCAGGACATCATCGCGATCCTCGGTATCGACGAGCTGGGCGAGGAGGACAAGCTCGTTGTCCACCGTGCCCGTCGCGTCGAGCGCTTCCTGTCGCAGAACACCCACGCCGCCAAGCAGTTCACCGGCCTGGACGGTTCGGACGTGCCGCTCGACGAGTCGATCGCCGCGTTCAACTCGATCTGCGACGGTGAGTACGACCACTTCCCCGAGCAGGCGTTCTTCATGTGCGGTGGCATTGAGGACCTCAAGGCCAACGCCAAGGAGCTCGGCGTCTCCTGAGCCTCCGGCTCACCGAGGGGGGTGGGTGTGTCCCGCCCCCCTCACCACGCCCCGTAGAATTGACCCAACACCCGGCATGACCGCCGGGTGGTGACCCGAGGAGCCACCCTTGGCTGCTGAGCTGCATGTCGAGCTGGTCGCCGCGGACCGCAGTGTCTGGTCCGGCGAGGCCACCCTCGTTGTCGCACGTACCACGTCCGGCGACATCGGCGTCATGCCCGGTCACCAGCCGCTCCTGGGTGTGCTGGAATCGGGCCCGGTGACGATCCGTACGAGCGACGGCGGGACTGTTGTCGCCGCTGTGCACGGCGGTTTCATCTCGTTCGCCGACGACAAGCTCTCGCTTCTGGCGGAGATTGCCGAACTTGCGGACGAGATCGACGTCCAGCGTGCCGAGCGCGCGCTGGACCGTGCGAAGTCGGACACGGACGCCGCCGCCGAGCGGCGTGCGGATGTGCGACTGCGTGCGGTGGCGGTGCACTAGCACCCCACGATGTGTTTTTTACTCAGCCGCGGCCCGAGCTGGAATTATCCAGACCGTGTCGCGGCTGAGGCGATGCAGGTGCAGTTCGGTTCGGCTCGGTTCGGTATCCGTTACTCGACGATGCGAGGAGGTCGGTGGAGATGGTCCTCGCTTTGTGGGTGGGCGGTCTGGTAGTCGTACTGGTCGCGGTGGGGCTGTTCGTCTTCGGTCTGCGCAGGCGGCTGATCCAGCGTTCCGGCGGGACCTTCGACTGCAGTCTGCGCTGGGACGTGTCGCAGGAACCGGATCCGTCCGGCAAGGGCTGGGTCTACGGCGTCGCGCGCTACAGCGGTGACCGCGTCGACTGGTTCCGGGTCTTCTCCTACGCGCCTCGTCCGCGCCGCGGCCTGGAGCGCTCCGCGATCGAGGTGGTCGCGCGCCGGCTGCCCGAGGGCGAGGAGGAGCTCGCGCTCCTGTCCGACTCCGTCGTGCTCGGCTGTCTCCACCGGGGGATCCGCCTGGAGCTGGCGATGAGCGAGGACGCGCTGACCGGCTTCCTCGCCTGGCTGGAGGCGGCTCCGCCCGGCCAGCGGGTCAATGTGGCTTAGACCGACCGGCAACAGGCGCCCGGAGGTGGCGAGGGTCGGCCGCGCTGCCATGCTGCCTGCCGGGCCCCTTCCAGGTGGCGGTGCAGGGTGGATCCATGACGTGGACAGCACTACCGGTCGAGCGCACCAGGCAACTGGGCGACCTGGGTACGGTAGCTGAGCGTCAGATGCTGGAGGGCTGGCTGAGCTGGCACCGGGAAACCTTGCTGGCCAAGTGTGCCGGGCTTGGGCCGGCCCAGTTGGCCCGGGCGACCGTGGAGCCGTCGGACCTCACCCTCCTTGGCTTGGTCCGGCACATGGCGGAGGTGGAGCGATGGTGGTTCCGGCGAAGCTTCGCAGGTGAGACTGTTGGCGATGTCTTCACCGGCCCGTCAGACGGCAATGAAGGACTCGACGGAGCTCACGCAGCCGATGCGGAGAGAGACTTCGAATTGTTCCGGACCGAGGTCAAGGCGTGCGAAGCGGCGGCGGCCGGGCGCGGCCTCGACGAGACCTTCATGTCCTCTCGCGGAGTTTCCCTCAGCCTGCGCTGGGTCTACGTGCTGATGATCCAGGAGTACGCCCGCCACAACGGACACGCCGACTTCCTGCGGGAGCGGACCGACGGGGCAACAGGCGACTGAGTTCCGCGAAGAACAGCACCGTCGTCGGCTTCCACCTCCACCTGGCCGCAGCCTTCGTCACTCTCCGCATGCTGATCCGCCACGCCACCACTCACCACCGCTGGGAGCAGCGTCCCACCACACGCCGTCTCCATTGATCCATGTGCAGGTCGGTCCTGGACAGGAAGTGCCCGCTGGTTGAGGGGCCCGGACGGAGTCCGGGGGAGTGTGAACGTGGTCTGAGGGCCCGCAGACATGCGAAAACCGGGGAGACAGGGGGCGGACCTGTCTCCCCGGCGCTTTTTCGGGGCGTGCGTGCTTACAGCGTGGGGATCTAGTTGAGTCCGCTGTCCATGGCGTTCACGAGCTCGCCGTTGGCGGTGTCACCGCTGAACTCCCAGAAGAACGCGCCTCCCAGGCCCTGGCTGTTCGCCCAGGCCATCTTGGACGTGATCGTCGCCGGGGTGTCGTAGCTCCACCAGTTGGTACCGCAGTGGGCGTACGCGGTGCCGGCGATGGTGCCGGTGGCGGGGCAGGTGTTCTTGAGGACCTTGTAGTCCTCGTTGCCCGCTTCGTAGGTGCCCGGGGCCGCGCCGGTCGCCGTGCCGCCGGGGGCGGACTGGGTGACACCGGTCCAGCCGCGGCCGTAGAAGCCGATGCCGAGGAGCAGCTTCGAGGCCGGGACGCCCTGGGCCTTCAGCTTGGCGATCGCCGCGGCGGAGTTGAAGCCCTCCTGCGGGATGCCGGAGTACGAGGTCAGCGGCGAGTGCGGGGCCGTGGGGCCCTTCGGTGCGAAGGCGCCGAAGAAGTCGTACGTCATCACGTTGTACCAGTTCATGGACTGTGCGGCGCCGGCGTAGTCGGCCGCGTCGATCTTGCCGCCCGTCGAGCCGTCCGCGGTGATCGCCGCGGTGACCAGGTTGTTGGCGCCGAACTTGGTCCGCAGCGCGGAGGCGACGTTCTTCAGTGCCGCCGGGCCGCTGGTGTCACAGGTGAGACCACAGGCGTTGGGGTACTCCCAGTCGATGTCGATGCCGTCGAAGACATCGGCCCAGCGGGGGTCCTCGACCAGGTCGTAGCAGGACTGCGCGAAGGCGGCCGGGTTCTGGGCTGCCTGCGGGAAGCCACCGGACCAGGTCCAGCCGCCGAAGGACCAGAGGACCTTGATGTGGGGGTACTTGGCCTTCAGCTTGCGCAGCTGGTTGAAGTTGCCGCGCAGGGGCTGGTCCCAGGTGTCGGCGACGCCGTCGACCGCCTGGTCGGCGGTGTAGGCCTTGTCGTAGTCGGCGTAGGAGTCACCGATGGTGCACTTGCCGTTCTGGACGTTGCCGAACGCGTAGTTGATGTGGGTGATCTTGGCTGCGGAGCCGGAGGTCACGAGGTTCTTCACGTGGTAGTTGCGCCCGTAGACGCCCCACTCGGTGAAGTAGCCGAGGTTGATCTTGTCACCGGTGCCGGGGTTGCCCGGGTCGGTGGTCCCGGTGGTGCGGACGGCGACCGAGGAGCTGACCGGACCGGTCTGGTCGGCGGTGTCGCGGGCCTGCACCGTGTAGGAGTAGTCGGTGCCCTTGGTGAGACCGGTGTCGGTGTACGTCGTCGTGGTGACCGTGGCGACCTTGGCGCCGTCGCGCAGGACGTCGTAGTTCTTGATGCCCTTGTCGTCGGTGGCGGCGCTCCAGCTGAGCTTCGCCGAGGTGTCCGTCACGTTGCTCGCGGTGGGGGTGCCGGGCTTGGACGGGGCGGTGTCACCGGGGACGGTGGGGCCGCCGTCGCAGGAGGCGCCGTTCAGCTTGCAGCCGGAGGGGGAGCCGGTGCCGGTGCCGTTGAAGCCGAAGCTGATGCTGGCTCCCGGGGCGACCGTACCGTTCCAGCTGAGGTTCTTGGCGGTCCAGTGGGTTCCGGAGCTGGTGACGGTGGCGTCCCAGGCGGAGCCGACCGCGGTGCCGGAGGGGAAGTCCCACTCGATCGTCCAGGACGAGAGGGCGGTGGTGCCGGTGTTCTTGACCGTCCACGACCCCTCGAAGCCGGTGCCCCAGTCGGACTTCTTGGTGTAGGTGGCCGTCGCGGAGGTGGCGGCCTCGGCGGGGGAGGCCAGGCCGACCATCGCGGCGAGCGGCAGGAGCAGCGCGGTGAAGCCCGCGACCGCCTTCGATCTGGTGGCTCCGCCGACTCCGAGTCTCCATCTGAGTCCGGATCGGCGTAGGGGGGTTTCAGTGCTCAACGGTGCTCCTCGGGTGAGGTCCGACAAACGGGGGTGGTCCGTGGACTGCAAACCCTGCGTCGCCCTGAGAGCGCCTTGTCATGGCGTACTCACCGCAGCGTGCTTGTTCGGTGAGATTAGGAAGGTCTGGACCAATCGTCAAGAGGTCCAGACCAAAGATCAGAGGTAAACCTCAGAGATCCAACTCCTGCGCGAGTACGGCGGCTTGGACCCGGCTCCGCAGTTCCAGTTTCCCCAGCAGCCTGCTGACGTGCGTCTTCGCCGTCGCCTCCGCCATCGAGAGCCGCGCAGCGATCTCCGCGTTCGACAGCCCTTCACCGAGAGCGCCCAGCACCTCGCGCTCCCGCCGGGTCAGCGCATCGAGTACGGCGGGATCCGGTGCGCCCGGCCGGCGCGCGGGGGCGGTCGCGGCGAACTCCGCGATCAGACGCCGCGTCACGGCCGGCGCGATCAGCCCCTCGCCGCGCGCCACGGTCCGTACCGCGTCGAGCAGGTCATGCGCGTCGGTGTCCTTCAGCAGGAAGCCCGCCGCGCCCGCCCGCAGCGCCCCGAAGACGTACTCGTCCAGATCGAACGTCGTCAGCACCAGTACGTCGGCGAGCTGCTCCGCCACGACCTGCCGCGTCGCCGACACCCCGTCGAGCCGGGGCATCTGGACGTCCATCAGGACCAGATCCGGGCGCAGTTCGCGGGCCAGGCGCACGGCGCTCTCTCCGTCACCCGCCTCGCCCACGACCTCGATGTCCGGTGCGCTGCCCAGGATCAGTACCAGCCCCGCGCGCACCGCCGCCTGGTCCTCGGCGACCAGTACCCGGATCGTCATGTCCCCAACGCTCCTTCCTCGACGGGCAGTTCCGCCCGTACCTGCCAGACCTTCGTGCCGTCCCCCGCGGGAACGGGCCCTGCCTCGATCCTTCCGCCGAGCAGGGCCACCCGCTCCCGCATCCCCACGAGGCCGGCTCCCGAACCGGGCGCACGCGGTCCGGGGCGGCTGCCGAACACACTGGTGACCTCCACCGTCAACAGGTTCCCCGAGCGCCCGAGGCCGACCGTCACCGGGCCCGGCGCCGCATGCTTCAACGCGTTCGTCAGGGACTCCTGGACGATGCGGTACGCGGCCAGCTCCACCGGTGCGGGGAGCCGCCCCGGTTCCTCGCGGGTGTCGGTGAGCGTGACGGCCAGTCCGCTGGACGCGGAGTTCGCCCCCGCCTGATCGACGAGGGTGTCCAGGGACGCCAGGGTCGGTGCCGCGCTCGGCCGGGTGTCGGCGCCGCCGGCGCGCAGCAGCCCGATCAGCCGCCGCATCTCCGCCAGGCCGTCGACGCTGTTCTGCCGGATCACCCCGAGGGCGTTGCGCGAGGTGTCCGGATCGTCGATGGCGAGCGCGGCGGTGGAGTGGATGGCGATCGCGGAGAGGTGGTTGGCGACCATGTCGTGCAGTTCACGGGCCATCCGGGAGCGCTCGGCGGTCACCGCCTGGGCCCGGTCCATCTCCGCCAGCAGCGCGGTCTGGTCGGCGCGCAGCCGGGCGGTCTCGGCGGCTTCGCGGTGGTTGCGGACGCTGACGCCGGTGATGGCGGGGCAGAACGAGACCAGCCCGGTGACGACGCCGATCAGCAGCGCCTCGGCGGTGCGGAACCAGGCGAGGAAGCCGATCGTGACCGCGACCGTGACCAGGAACGTGGTCACCGGGATCCGGCGGGCCGCGGCCGGCGTTCCGTACAGCACGGCGGCGTACATGATGTCGGTGAACATCAGCACGGTGGCCAGACTGCCCGTCGTGAACTGATCGGCGACCAGGGTGAGCGTGCCGATGACCAGCGCGGTCTGCGGTGCGCTCCGGCGAAGCAGTTCCAGCCCGGCCATCACCGCGAGCGGTACGAGGGCCACCCAGTGGGCGCCGAGGAGCCGGCCGCCCTGGGTGTGCAGGCCCGCCAGCCAGAGCACCAGGCCGCCGCACAGCCCGATGACCGCGATCAGTACGTCGTGGCGGTGCGGGCGCGCAAAGGTGGACACCCGTCCATCCAACACGTCGGGGCAGCGCCGGACGTCCGTACGAGGAGTGAGGCGCGGCTACATCGAAGGATGCAGTCACGATTCGTCACTGCCGACGACGACCCGGGGCCCCGCGGACGGGAGGCTGGAGGGGACCGGGAGGAGAAGTGCCGTGATCGTCACACTGATCGTGCTCTGCGAGGTCGGCTTCTGGGTGCTGCTCGCCGCCGGACTGGCGCTGCGGTACGTCGCGAGGAAGCCCCGGCTGGGTGCGGCCGTGCTGCTGTGCGAGCCCCTGCTGGAGGTCGTCCTGCTGGTGGTGACGGCCATCGACCTGAAGAACGGCGCGGAGCCGGACTGGAAGCACGGCCTGGCCGCCGTCTACATCGGCTTCACCGTGGGACTCGGCCACTCCACCATCAAGTGGGTCGACGCCAGGGTCGCCCACCGCTTCGCGGGCGGCCCGCCGCCGGTGAGGCCCCCGAAGTACGGGATGGCGCGGGCCGCCCACGAGTGGCGCACCGCGGCCCGCTGGACCGTGGCCGCGGTGACGGCGACGGCCCTGCTCCAGCTGGCGGTCTGGTACGTGGGCGGCGACGGGGACATCGGGTCGCTGCGGATGTGGCAGCAGAAGATGCTCTGGGTGGTCGGGATCAACGTGATCATCGCCGGGAGCTACACGCTCTTCCCGAAAGCGGAACCTGACCACCCGGCGAAGCGGATGAAGGCGGACGGCTGAGCGCCCGGGCGCCGTCCGGCGAGCGGGCTCAGCGCTCGCCGCCCGGCACCCAGAGCACGTCCCCGACCTCCTTGTTCGCCGTCCTCGCCAGGATGAACAGGAGGTCGGAGAGGCGGTTCAGATACGTCGCCGTCAGCGCGTTCATCGAGTCCCCGTGCACCTCGAGCGCCGACCAGGTGGACCGCTCCGCCCTCCGCACCACCGTGCAGGCCTGGTGCAGAAGGGCAGCTCCGGGGGTGCCGCCCGGCAGGATGAAGCTGCGCAGCTTCTCCAGGTCCTCCAGGAAGGTGTCGCAGTCCCCTTCCAGCTTGTCGATGTAGGACTGCTCGACTCGCAGCGGCGGGTACTCGGGGTTCTCCACGACGGGCGTGCACAGATCCGCGCCCACGTCGAACAGGTCGTTCTGGACGCGGACGAGGACCTTCACGACGTCCTCGGAGAGCTGCCCGAGCGCGATCGCGGCGCCGATGGCGGCGTTGGCCTCGTTGGCGTCGGCGTACGCCGAGATCCGCAGATCGGTCTTGGCGGTCCGGCTCATGTCGCCGAGGGCGGTGGTGCCCTGGTCGCCGGTACGGGTGTAGATGCGCGTCAGATTGACCATGCGGCCAGCCTAGTTACGGCCACGCCCTGCCGGAGACGCGTGTGCCGACCGTCACGGCCAGGAGGGCGAAGCCGAGCGGCACCGGTACCCCGTGGAAGCACCGGGCCAGGCAGCACATCTCGGACCTCGCGACGGTGCCTTCCCTGAAGCGCGGCTTCGTGACGGTGACCGTCCAGTGCGTCGCCCGGTCCGTCCGCGCCCGCGACAGGTGGTGAGCCGGCGGCCGGAGCGGTCCTGCCGGAGCTGCGGAAAGTCGGGGTCGCCGTATCGCCGGAGCCCGGGCACAGGGACGGCTTCGCCGACTTCAGGCACCCACCGTTCCCCGGACGCGCTCGCCGTGCTCGACGACATCGAGGGACTGCTCGGCACGGGCGTACTCAACTACGCGCGACGCGCCGCCGAATGACCTCCGGCGGTGTGATGTCCGTCATGTGAGACGTGACGCGCATCTCTTCGCAGCCCCAGGGCCCCTCACGGGTACTAATCTCCGCCGGAGAGCATGTGGAAGAACCGTTGTTGAATGCATAGGGGTGCGAACGTGGCCAGGAAGCTCGCCGTCATCGGCGCCGGACTCATGGGGTCCGGTATCGCGCAGGTCTCCGCCCAGGCGGGCTGGGACGTCGTGCTGCGCGATGTCACCGACGAGGCCCTGGCCCGTGGTCGCGGCGGCATCGAGGCCAGCTACGACCGGTTCGTCTCCAAGGGCAAGCTGGACGCGGCCGACGCCGGAGCCGCACTCGCCCGGATCACCACGACCACCGACCTCGACGCGGTGGCGGACGCCGATGTCGTCGTCGAGGCCGTCTTCGAGAAGCTCGAGGTCAAGCACGAGATCTTCCGGACGCTCGACAAGGTCGTCCGGGAGGACGCCGTCCTCGCCTCCAACACCTCCGCCATCCCGATCACCAAGATCGCGGCCGTGACGGAGCGCCCGGAGCGCGTCGTCGGCGTGCACTTCTTCTCGCCGGTGCCCATGATGCAGCTCTGCGAGCTGGTGCGCGGCTACAAGACGAGCGACGAAACCCTCGCCACCGCGCGGGAGTTCGCCGAATCCGTCGGCAAGACGTGCATCGTCGTCAACCGTGACGTGGCGGGCTTCGTCACCACCCGGCTGATCTCGGCCCTCGTCGTCGAGGCCGCCAAGCTGTACGAGTCGGGCGTCGCCTCGGCCGAGGACATCGACATCGCCTGCAAGCTGGGCTTCGGCCACGCCATGGGCCCGCTCGCCACGGCAGACCTGACCGGCGTCGACATCCTCCTGCACGCCACCGGCAACATCTACACCGAGTCGCAGGACGAGAAGTTCGCCGCCCCGGAGCTGATGCGCCGGATGGTCGATGCAGGTGACATCGGCCGCAAGAGTGGGCAGGGCTTCTACACCTACTGATCGTTTCCGGGTCCCCGGCCGCCTGATCTGTCGTCAATCAGGTCCGGGAGCCCAGGGGCCCGGTGCGCGGACCGGGACTCGGATCACGTAGCTCCGGCGGGCCACTGTCACCCCTCAGGGTGAATTCGGTATCGGTTCGCTTACAGACGGCAACTTCTCCGTCGCTGCGGCAGTCAGTGGTGGCAGAGGCAGACGAGAAAACCAGACAGACCGACCTTGCTACGGAGTCTTCCGGGGAGCGCATATGTACATCAGGGGCGACCATGCCGATCTGGTCGTCGGGGGCCGCCTCGACGTCCGAAGCGCGGCGGACGCCCGTACGGTTCTGCACTCGGCCGTCGACGGCGGAGCAGGCGATCTCGTGCTGGACCTGACCGAGCTGGACTCGTGGGACGCCACCGGACTCGGCGTCATCATGGGTGCGCACCGCAGAGCCGGCCGGGCAGGCCGACGGCTGGTGCTGCGCGGAGTGCCGCCGCAGATGCAGCGCCTCCTGGTGGCGACCAGACTGCACCGCATTCTGGCCATCGAGGGCGGAATCGCCGCAGACTCCCTGCCGCGCGTCTGAGGCGACCGCGCTGCGGTCCACGCACAATCCTCACGAGACTGTGATGTCCTGTGCGGCGCGGCCCCCCAGTCGTTCGTAGATACTGTGCGAAGGTTTAGGGTTCGGCCGTCTGTCGATCAACAAACCCGAACAACAGACACCGGACCGGAAGCGACAGCGGGCGTGCGAGGCCGGGAGGGGCAACCGCGCGCTACGCGTCTGGGGGACTTTGACGATGGACCCGACCAACCTGGGACCGGAAGAGTACGACCGTTCCGGGGAGGACGCCGCGCGGCGTCGGCAGTCCCGCGATCCTCTGACGCCCGACTTCGGGCACCAGACACCACAGCAGTCACGCACGGTCCAGCTCATATCCGGCGACTTCCTGCTCACGGTCAATCCGGTCGACGGCAGCGAGATCGAGCCCTGCAGGCCGGGCGAGCAGCCCGCCACGCCCGTACGGCACACGGCCACGGAACGCGCCGACCGCGAGCGCGCCACCGCACCGCCCGTACCGCCAGGGCCTCCGGGACCGCAGCTGCCCCTGCTGGAGCGCCAGGAGGAGCGGGAGCGGCTGGTGCGGCTGCTGGCACGGGGCCGCTCTGTGCGGCTGATCGGCCCGGCCGGCTCGGGCCGCACGGCCCTGCTCGGTGCCGTGGCCGCCGACTGCGCGGACCTGGCACCCGACGGTGTCGTACGCCTCTCCGGCTACAAGCGCACCACCACCGACCTGCTGTACAACCTCTTCGAAGCCGTCCACCAGGCTCCGCTGCACCGGCCCGACCGCGAAGGGCTCCTGGCGCTCGTCCACGGCATCGGCGCCGTCGTCGTCCTCGACGACCTGGAGTTCGGCGGCACCGCGCTGCAGGAACTCCTCGACGCGACGCCCGAGTGCGCGTTCCTGCTCGGCACGGCACCCGACATCGCCGCGCCCACCGCCGAGTCGAACCTCGAAGAGGTCTTCCTCGCCGGACTCGGACGCAGCTCCTCGATCGAGCTGCTCGAGCGCGTCGTGGAGCGCCCGCTCACCGACGACGAGGCGAACTGGGCGGGCGACCTCTGGTTCGAGTCGGAAGGGCTGCCGCTGCGCTTCGTCCAGGCGGGCGCGCTGTTGCGCCAGCGCGACGAGCTGCGCACCGACCCGAAGATCTTCGGCGACGATTTCGACGACGAGCCCGGCGACTCACCGTTCGGCCGGGCCGAGGCCCAGGACATGCCGTTGCCCAGCCTCGGGGAAGGCGCGGCGCCCGCCGCCCTGCTCGCCTCCCGGCTGAGCGAGGCCGCGCGGGACACCCTGCACTTCGCCGTCGCACTCGGCGGTGAGGTCCCGCACCAGGCGCACCTGCCTGCGCTGGTGGGGGACACCCACGCCGATGCGGCGATGGGCGAACTGGCCGCGTGCGGACTGCTCTCCCCGGCGGGCTCCCGCTACCGGCTCGCCGCCGGCGTCCTGGCCCAGCTTGAGGTGAGCGGATACGGCGAGGACGCGGACATACGCGCCCGTACCGCCGCCCAGCACTACGCCTGGTGGGCGGGTCACCCCTCCGTCACCCCCGAGCGTGCGGTCGCCGAGGCGGACGCGGTCCTCGCGGCCATGGCCCGCCTCGTCCTGGGCGACCGGGCAGGGCAGGCCAGCGCAGCGGTCCTGCTGGCCCGCAGCGCCTCTCCGGCCTTCGCGGCGGGAATGTACTGGGGCGCCTGGGAGAAGGCCCTCAGAATCGGCCAGGAGGCCGCCAGGATCGCCGGAGAGGTGGCCGAAGAGGCCTACTTCCACCACGAGTTGGGCGTCCTGGCACTGTGCAGCGGCAATCTGGACAGGGCCAGGGCCGAGCTGGAGGCCTCCATCGGCATGCGCGGCGCACTCGCCGACAAGTCCGGCGCGGTCGCCGGACGCAGGGCGCTCGCCCTGGTCGCGGACCGCTCCGGCGGTCCGGGGCAGAGCGAGCGCACACCCGCGGGCGAGGAGATACCCGCCGCGCGTCACGACGAGTCGGCCTCACCGCCCGGCGGCATACCCGCGGCCATGCCCCTGTTCCCCCGCCAGGCGGAGGAGCCGACCACGCTGGTGTCCCGGCAGAGTGCCCCCGCGCCGGGCAGGGGCGGATTCGGCGCATTCGGCGGCCGTGTCGCGGTACTCCAGGGCGCCCGGCGCAATCTGGTCGCCGTGGGTGCCGGCGCACTGCTGGTCGCCGTACTCGGCACGGTGGTGACCCTGGGCGCGACGTCCGGCAGCGAGGACCCCGAGGGCCAGAACGTCACGACCGAGCAGTCGGCGAACGAGGACGACAGCGAGAGCGGCCTCTCCGCGGACGAGCCGACCGACGGTACGGCCTCCGGCGACGCCAAGCCCGGCAAGGACAAGTCCCCGGGCGCATCGGGCCGGCCCACCCCGTCCGGCGGCGACACCCCGTCGCCGGGCACATCGGGTTCGGACTCGGGCCCGACGACGGGCGCCACGTCGAGCGGCAGTCCCAGCGGCCGGCCCACGTCCGGGAACCCGTCGCCGACGAAGACGAAGCCGACGAAGACGCCGACCACTTCGCCCACCACGCCGACGACTACTCCGTCGCCGACTCCCACGCCGACGGAAACGCCGACCACGGAGCCCCCTACCGAGCCGGATACGTCCGTCTCCGCGACCGGCCCCGCGGAAACGGCGACGGCCTCGGCGACGAGTCCGGCGACCGGCCAGGCGGAGACGCCCGACAGCACCCCCACGATGGCCTGACACCGGAACATCGCCGGACGGACACTCAGGCCGTCCGGCGATCGAAGGCCCCCGCCCGTTCGAGGCCCTTTGCCCGGCGCTCAAGGGCTCCGGTCCGGTCTTCGAGGACACCCGTACAGGCGCCCCCGGCCCGGCGGTGGCCGGGACCCGTATCGCCGGACGGTCCGGAGTTCAAGCCCGCCCGGCGACCGAGAGCCCCGCAACGGCTCAGAACAGTCGCAGCTTGTCGTCCTCGATGCCCCGCATCGCGTTGTAGTCGAGGACCAGACACCCGATCCCGCGGTCCGTCGCCAGCACGCGGGCCTGCGGCTTGATCTCCTGGGCCGCGAACACGCCCTTGACGGGGGCCAGATGAGGGTCCCGGTTGAGCAACTCCAGGTAGCGGGTCAGCTGCTCCACCCCGTCGATGTCGCCCCGCCGCTTCAGCTCGACGGCCACGGTCCCCCCGTTCGCGTCCCGGCAGAGGATGTCGACCGGGCCGATGGCGGTCGGGTACTCGCGGCGGATCAGAGTGAAGCCCTCGCCGAGGATTTCCATCCGGTCGGCGAGAAGTTCCTGGAGGTGCGCTTCCACACCGTCCTTGATGAGCCCTGGATCGACACCCAGCTCATGGGACGAGTCGTGGAGGATTTCCTCCATCGTGATGATCAGTTTCTCGCCCGCTTTGTTCACCACGGTCCAGACGCCTTCGTTGTCGTCGGCGCCCTCCTTCAGGGTGCACGGCGGGGACATCCAGTTGAGGGGTTTGTAGGCCCGGTCGTCGGCGTGGATCGAGACGCTGCCGTCCGCCTTCACCAGGATCAGACGGGGGGCGGAGGGCAGGTGGGCGGTGAGCCGGCCCGCGTAGTCGACGGAGCAACGGGCGATGACGAGACGCATGGTCGGCAACGCTACTCGACTGCGGGCGGTCCACGCGATTCCCGTACCCGGCAGCCGGCACACCCCTTGACGGACGCGCATCTGGCTTGCCCCTCTTTGCAACCGTTCGTAATTGGCCGGTTGTGTTCCCAATCTCCTGGTGCGGCCCGGACTGCGCCCTTAACGTGGAAGCAGGAGGTCGCCGTCTGTGTACACAGCGTCGCCGTCCTCCTTCCCTGCCCGTAAGGCCCTGGACACCTGCCGGGGTCGCGAGAGGAGAACCCATGTCGCTCGACGTCTCACCGGCGCTGTTGGAACAGGCCGAGCGAGGCGAGGTCGACGAAGCCGACTTCGTCGACTGCGTCCGGACTTCCCTGCCCTACGCATGGGAGATGATCAGCTCTCTGGTGGCCCAGCTGAAGGTCGACGGCGGTCAGTTCGCCGACAACCAGACGCCGCCGCCGGACGAGCAGGCACGTGGTCAGCTGCTGCGCGCGCTCGCGAGTGATGCGATACGCGGCGCGCTGCAGCGGCACTTCGGGGTGCGTCTGGCATTCCAGAACTGCCACCGCGTCGCGGTGTTCCCGCTGGACGCCTCGGTCGACGAGCGCTTGGCCCGATTCACGTCGATGAGGGGCCAGTTGCTCAACCAGTCGCCCGAACTACGGGACTGCTGAACGCTCCTGCTGCCGCTTCGGGCCGCGGGAGGTGCAACTGGCTCCGGGGCGGCAGCTCCCGTACCACCGCACCACCAGGACGACCTGCATGACCGGATCACTTCAGCAACGGCAGCACTTCGGTGCCCAGCCGTTGCACGTTCTCCTCCGTCGCCGCGAGATCGCCCGAGCCCTCCACCAGGAGTGCGAAGCGCGTGATGCCCGTGCGCTCCGCCGTGGCCGCGAGCCGGTCGGCCGCGAGCCGGGGCGGACCCACCGGATGCAGACCGCACAGGAACTCCGTGTACGCGACGGGGTCGCGCATCACCCGGTGCCTGCCGTCGACCGTCACGTGGGCGTCGAGGCCCTGCCGCAGCCAGCCCGGCATCGCCTTCACGAGGGTCTCCACCGCGTCGGCGGAACGGTCCGCGATCTGGGCCACCCCTGCGGACACATGTCCGACCGTCTCCACCACGTCCGCCGGCTGACCGGCCTCCCGGGCCGCCGACCGCCACAGGGCGATCATGTCGGCTTTCTCCTCGTCACCGCAATGCATGCCGAGAAGCATGGGCAAACCCTTCCCAGCGGCGAGTTTCACGCTTTTTGGCGAGGTGCAGGCCACGATCACCTCGGGGCCCGCGGGACCGTCTCCGAGGAGCTCGTCCGCCCGCGGCACGACCGCCACCTCGCGGAAGCCGTAGCGCTCCCCGCGACCCGCCACCCGCGGCTTGCCCAGCCAGTCGAGCAGCAGCTCCAGCGACTCCGGGAAGCCCTTCTCGTACGCCTCGAGGCCGCCTCCGAACACCTCCAGATCCACCCAGGGCCCGCCGCGCCCCACGCCCAGCGTGAAGCGGCCGCCGCTTGTCAGGTGCAGCAGTGCCGCCTGCTCGCCGAGCGCGACGGGGTGCTGGGACGGCAGCACGCTCACCGCCGTACCCACGCGGATTCTGCGGGTGCGGCCGAGCAGCAGCGCGGCCAGTGTCACGGCCGACGGGCAGACCCCGTACGGCACGAAATGGTGTTCGGCCAGCCAGACCGAATCGAGTCCGGATTCCTCCGCGACCTCGGCGGACCGGACGGCCCGGTGCAGGGCTTCTCCCTGTCCCTGGCCCGGAAACTGGGCTGCCAGTACAAATGTTCCCACGCGCATCGCCTATTGCCTCCTTGCGGCCGACGCGGCTCCCCCTACCCGCAACAACGTCTGACACGTGCCAAAGGCACGGTCCGGGGAGAAGTTGTTGCGATTTTCCGGTAACTCACCCGTCTCGCGGGTGCGCTCACGCCACAACCGGACACGAAGGCTCTTCCGATGGCTCTACGCTGGATGGGATCTGCCCGTACCGCCCCGTGAGGTGTCACGTGTCCCCGCGCCGAAACCGCCCCCGAGGCGGCGAGAGCCCCACCGGTAACGCACGCGAGGCTGCGGAACGGTACGGCGGGGGCGGAGACACCGAGAGCTGGCAGGGCGAGGAGTGGTCGGTGCGCCCGGTGAGCGGCGCGAGCGCGATGGGCAAGCGGTACCGCTGCCCCGGCTGCGACCAGGAGATCCCGTCCGGTGTGCCCCACCTCGTCGCCTGGCCGGAGTTCGGCGGGATCGACGACCGCAGGCACTGGCACAAGGCCTGCTGGAACGCGAAGGACCGCCGCACCACGAGGGTGCAGCGGTCCAGGAACGCGCCACGCTACTGACCGCGCGGAGCGTGCGTCACACGTCGCGCCGGTCCAGGGACGCGAAGGCGCCGGCCATGGCCACCGCGGTCACGCCGAGGATGATCCACAGCGGGTCCCAGCCGGTCGGTCCCGACGAGGTCATCGACTCACCGTAGAACGCGCTGAGCTGGCTGGGGATCGAGTACTCGAAGAGCGCCTTCTGGAGGTCGGCCAGCGTCTCGGAGAACATGAACATCGCCAGCACGAGCGGCAGCAGCACCACCGCGATCATGATCGTGATCGCGCCCGCGGAGTGCCGGATGAGCGCACCGAGCGCGAGCGAGAGCAGCCCGAGCGTCGCGATGTAGAGGCCGACACCCACCGTGGCGCGCAGCCAGTCGCTGCCGGTGGGCGTCCCGCCGTCCAGCATGGCCGTCTGCAGCACGCCGACGATTCCGGTGGTGACCGTGGTGATGGTGAAGGAGAGCAGGAAGAAGACGATCGACTTCGCGATCAGCACCCGCGCCCGGCTGGGGCAGGCGGTGAGCGTCGTACGGATCATTCCCGTGCCGTACTCGGAGGCGATGGTCAGCACCCCGAGGGTGATCACGCAGATCGAACCGAGCAGCACCCCGAAGAAGCCGAGGCTGAGCACCGGGGTGTCGCCGAGATCGGCGTCCGAGGCGCTGACGGCGAACGCGGACAGCAGCCCGATGCCGAGAAGCAGCACGATCATCACGCCCAGCGTCCACATCGTGGAGCGGACGGAGCGGATCTTCGTCCACTCGGAGGCGATCGCGTCCCCCAGGCCGGGAGCCCGCACGGGGATCGGTGAGGCGTACTGGCCGACCGGGCCGCCCCCCTGCCAGTTCTGCTGGGCCGGGGGCTGGTGCGGCTGCTGGTAGGGCGCCTGGGGCGCCTGGGGTGCCTGCGGGGACGGCGGCGTAGTCATCGGGAGTCCTCGCTGGTCTCGCTCTTGGTCAGGTCTGCGGGGGCGGCCGGAGCCGGAGCGGGCGCGGTCGGCGCGGGCGCCGGAGTGGCGGCGTACGGGTTCTGTCCGGGCGGCGGCGGTGCGTACCAGCCCTGCTGCGGCACCTCCACCGGCGGCTGCTGCGGATGGCCGGGCTGCTGTCCGTAGCCCCCGTACCCCGCCTGCGGACCGTAGCCCGGCTGGTGCCCGTACCCGGGCGGCGGCTGCTGGAGCCCCGCCTTCGCGTCGGCCGTCGAGCGGTAGTCCACGGCGCCCTGCGTCATCCGCATGTACGCCTCCTCCAGGGACGCCTGGTGCGGCGAGAGCTCCCACAGCCGGACGTCCGAGGCATGCGCCAGATCGCTGATGCGGGGCAACGGGAGCCCGGTGACCCGCAGGGCCCCGTCGGGCTCCGACATGACCTGGCCGCCCGCCTCCGTCAGCGAGGCGGTCAGCTTCTCCCGCTGCTCCGGCCCGTCCGCGGGAACCCGGACCCGGGCGAAGTCCGCGGAGTTGGCCGAGATGAAGTCGGTGACGCTCATGTCGGAGAGGAGCTGGCCCCGCCCGATCACGATCAGATGGTCCGCGGTGACCGCCATCTCACTCATCAGGTGGCTGGACACGAAGACCGTGCGCCCCTCGGAGGCCAGCTGCTTCATGAGATTGCGGACCCAGAGGATGCCCTCGGGGTCGAGGCCGTTGACCGGCTCGTCGAAGAGGAGCACCTGCGGGTCGCCGAGCAGTGCCGCAGCGATGCCGAGCCGCTGCCCCATGCCGAGCGAGAAGCCCTTGGACCGCCTCTTCGCGACATCCTGCAGACCGACGACACCGAGGACCTCGTCCACCCGGGCGCTCGGGATACCGGCCAGCTGGGCCAGCGACAGGAGGTGGTTGCGGGCACTGCGCCCGCCGTGCACGGCCTTGGCGTCGAGCAGCGCGCCCACCTGGCGCGGTGCGTTCGGCAGGCTGCGGAAGGCGTGGCCGCCGATCGTCACGTGTCCCGCGGTCGGCCGGTCCAGGCCGAGCATCATGCGCATGGTCGTGGACTTGCCCGACCCGTTGGGACCGAGGAACCCCGTGACAGCCCCCGGCCGCACCTGGAAGGAAAGGTTGTACACGGCTGTCTTGGCGCCGTAGCGCTTCGTCAGGCCGACTGCCTCGATCATTCTCCAGCCCCATCGACTTATCTGTCGGTCGGGGCCCAGGCCAACCGGCCGCACGCCCCCCGTAAGAGTTAGGAGGATAACCAGCCCGTGACGGTTCCGGCCAAGTCGTTGTGCGGAACATCGGATCTGCCCTCACGGCCCGTGCGGCCCGTGAGGGCTTCGTACTGCCGGGCTACGCGTCCCGCTTCTTGAGCACGAGATAGCCGCCGGCCACCGCCGCCACCACCCACAGGGCCATGATGCCGAGCCCGCCCCACGGCCCGTACGGTGCCGGATCGCTGTTCATGGCGTCCGGAACCACCTGCATGATCTTGGATCCGGCCTGGTCGGGGAAGTACCGGGCCACGCTCTTGGCACCCGGGACAGCCGACAGGATCTGCGAGACGAGGAAGAAGAAGGGCATCAGGATGCCGAGCGAGAGCATCGAACTGCGCAGCATCGTGGCCACGCCCATGGAGAAGACCGCGATCAGGCCCATGTAGAGCCCGCCGCCGACGACCGCGCGCAGCACGTTGTCCGCGCCGATCTCCGTACGGTGGTCGCCCAGCAGGGCCTGGCTCAGGAAGAACGTGACGAAACTGGTGGCGAGGCCGACCACCAGCGCCAGGACGCCGGCCACCGCGATCTTGCTGAACAGGAACGAGCCCCGCTGCGGTACGGCCGCGAGCGAGGTGCGGATCATGCCGGAGCTGTACTCGGTGCCGACCACCAGGACGCCGAAGACGACCATCGCGAGCTGGCCGAGGATCATCCCGGAGAAGCCGACGAACGTGGGGTCGAACGTGGCGCGCTCCGCATCGGACAGGTCGTCGAACTGGGCGTTCAGCAATGCGCTGAGCGCGGCCCCCATCGCGATCGTGACGGCGAACGCGGCGATCAGGGTCCAGGTGGTCGAGGAGACCGTACGGATCTTGGTCCATTCGGAGTTGAGGACCGCGGGCACCGATGCCATCGCCGTCACACCCCCTTCGCTTCGTCGCCGGACGCAACGCCGCCGGGCTGCTGGTTCCACTGGTCGCCCCAGTGCGGGCCCACGGGCGGGGGCTGCTCCTCGTCCCGGTCGGAATGTGCGTGGTACTCCACGGAGCCCGCCGTCATCTGCATGAAGGCCTCCTCCAGCGAGGCCCGCTGGGAGCTGAGCTCGTGCAGGACGAACCCGTGCCGGGCGGCGAACTCACCGAGCCGTTCCGTGGTCGCACCGTCGATCTCCAGCGTGCCGTTGCCCGACTCGACCGCCACGATGCCCTCGGCGTGCAGCGCGTCGCGCAGCCTTTCCTGCTCCGGGGAACGCATCCGCACATAACTGCGGGAGTTCTCCTGGATGAAGTCGGCCATGGAGGTGTCCGCGAGCAGTCTGCCCTGGCCGATGACGATCAAGTGATCCGCGGTGAGCGCCATTTCGCTCATCAGGTGGGAGGAAACGAAGATCGTCCGGCCTTCCGAGGCGAGGGCTTTCATCAGATTCCGGATCCAGTGAATTCCTTCGGGGTCCAGACCGTTGACCGGTTCGTCGAACATCAGGATCTCGGGATCGCCGAGCAGCGCCGCCGCGATTCCCAGCCGCTGGCCCATGCCGAGGGAGAAACCCTTGGACTTCTTCTTCGCCACGGCGCTGAGGCCGACCGTGTCGAGCACGTGGGAGACCCGGCTCGCGGGGATGCGATTGCTCTGTGCGAGACAGAGGAGGTTGTTGTACGCGCTGCGCCCGCCGTGCATCGACTTGGCGTCCAGCAGGGCCCCGATGTGCTTCAGCGGCTCCTGCAGCTCGCGGTAGTGCTTGCCGTCGATGAGCACCGAACCGCTGGTCGGATTGTCGAGGTCGAGCATCATGCGCATGGTGGTGGACTTGCCCGCCCCGTTCGGGCCGAGGAACCCCGTCACCATTCCCGGTCTGACTTGGCATGACAAATGGTCGACGGCAACCTTGTTGCCGAAGCGTTTGGTGAGGCCGTCGAGCTCGATCATGCGCTCACGCTAGAACGGCCGCGCGCCCGGCGCCACCACAAAGGCGGAACCGGGCGCGCAAGGGGTACAGCTGATGTACGGACGGGTCAGCGGGTCTGCTGGGCCGGAACTCCGCGGGAGGCGGGCTCCTCGTCCGCGGGGGAGCCGGCGGCGGCCACGGCGGCACCGGTCAGCGTCGCCAGCATCTCGCGGACGTTGGTCAGCTGCGCGTTGATCGAGTCGCGGCGGTTGGTGAGCGCCGCCAGCTCGCGCTCGGACTCGCTGCGGATCCGGTCGGCCTTGGCGTTCGCGTCGGCCACGATGTCCTCGGCCTGGCGCTGCGCGGTCTCCACCGTCTGGCGGGCCCGGCGCTCGGCGTCCGTGCGGAGCTTCTCGGCCTCCAGGCGGAGCTGCTCGGCGCGGTGCTCGATCTCGGCCAGACGCTTCTCGGCCTTCGCCTGACGGGACGCGAGGTCGCGCTCCGACTGCTCGCGGCGCTTGGCGAGGTTCGTCTCGAAGTCCGCGGCGGCCTGGGCGGCCTTGGCGCGGGTCTCCTCGAAGAGGGCGTCCGCCTCCTCGCGCTTCTGCTGGGCGTCCTTCTGGGCGTCGGTGCGCAGCGTGCTCGCTTCGCCCTTGGCCTTCTCGACGATGCGAACGCCCTCGTCCTCGGCCTTCGACTTGCGCTCGGCCGCGAACGACTCCGCGTCGTTGCGCACCTGCTGGGCGGCCGACTCGGCCAGCTCGCGGTGCTGCTCGGCCGCGCGACGGGCCTCCTCACGCAGGTCCTTCGCCTCCTCCTCGGCGAGGCGGAGGATCTTCTCGACGCGGGCGCCGAGACCGGCGTACGACGGCTCGGCCTCGTTGACCTGGGCCTGGGCGTTCTGCGTCTCGAGGTGAAGCTCCTCGATGCGCTTTTCCAGAGAGGTGATACGGGCGAGAGCACTGTCACGGTCGGCGACGAGTTTGGTGATGCGGTCGTCCACCTGACCGCGGTCGTATCCACGTCGCACGAGCTCGAAGCCGAAGGGGGAGGAAGGGTCACTCATGGGGTTCCTGTCGAATGAGACCGGTGAGGTGTTAGAGGGAATCCTAGGGGCCTGGGCGGCGTGTCAACGTGAAGATGCCGCTTTGGTATGGAGAATGACACCCCTTTTGAGTGGCTGGCCTCGGGAGCGCTTGCCACCCGAAGGTTTGAATGTTCATGCCGAAGTGCGCGATGCGGCGGACCGATCACCCGTCCGAGGCCTTGCCGCCCGCTCGCGTACCTGCGGCGGCCCCCGCCTTGACGCCCGCGGCGTTGCCGCCCGCCGCCTTGCCGGTCCCGCCCGGAGCCTCGAAAGACTCCAACGCCTCGAGCACGTCCTGGACACGGGAAATTTCCGTATTGATGTCCTCGCGTCTGCGGACGAGCAGATCCAGCTCGCGACGGCCCTCGTCCACCATCTGCTTCGCTTCCACCTCGGCGTCCGCGCGCAGCTTCTCGGCCTCGCGGGTCAGCCCGGCCTTCTTGAGCTCGGCTTCCTTCAGCAGCGACTCGGCACGCTTCACCGCGGCGATACGCACCTTGCTCGCCTCCGAATTCGCGTCCGCCAGCAACTCCTTGGCCTTCGCCTCGGCCTCGGCACGCTGTTCGGTCGCCGCCTTCATCAGCTTGTCGACGCGCTCGCCGGCCGTCTTCATCTGCTCGGAGGTCTCCCGGCGGGCGCGCTGGTGCAGCTCCTCGATCTCGCTCTCCAGCCGGGCCCTGAGCTCCTCCGCCCGCTCCCGCGTAGCGGTCGCGTCCCGGCGGGCGCCGACCAGCAGCTCGTCCGCGTCGGTACGGGCCCGCTCCACCAGGGAGTTGCCCTCGACCGTCGCCTCCGAGGTGATCCGTACGGCCTCGTTGCGCGCGGCCCCGACCATCCTGTCGGCCTGTCCCTCGGCCTCGGTGGCGGCGCGCAGCGCCTCCTCCTGGGCCTTGTTGACGAGCTGGTCGGCCTGTTCGGCGGCCTCGGTACGGCGCTTCGCCGCGGCGTCGCGCGCCTCGTCCAGCAGCCGGTCCGCCTCCTGGCGGGCCTCCGCGCGCATCTGCTCGGCGGCGGACTCCGCATCGGCGCGCACCCGCTCCGACTCCTCGCGGGTACGGGCCGCGTGCTCCTGCGCCGAACCCACCGTCCGGGCGGCCTCCGCACGCAGCCGCTCCGCCTCGTCGGTCGACTCGCCGAGGAGGCGCTCCGACTGCTCCGCCGCCTCGGTACGGACGCGCTCGCTCTCGCTCGTCGCCTCACCGATGAGCCGGTCCGCCTGGGCCGCCGCCTCGGAACGGATCCGGTTGGCGTCCTCGCGGGACTCGGCGCGGGCGCGTGAGGCGTCCTGTTCCGCCGAGGCGAGCGCGTCGGACGCCTCGGTACGGACCCGCTGGCTGTACTCCGCGCTGTCCGAGCGCAGCTTCTCCGACTCGGCGATCGCCTCGGAGACGGTCCGCTCGGCCAGCGACTTCGCGGCCTCCGACTCCCCGTGCGCGACCTGGCGGATCCGGTTGGCGTCCTCGGTGGCCCGCTCGCGCTCGGCGTAGGCGTCGGCGCGTACCCGGTCCGCCTCCTCCTGGGCCTCGGTCCTCGTACGTTCCGCGGAGTGCTCCGCGGCGGACCGCAGCCCGGCGATCTCCTGCTCGGCCTGCTCCTGGAGTCCCGTGACGGAGTCCCGCACCTGCTGGGCGGTCTGCTCGGCCGCGGAGACCATCTCGGTCGCGCGGGCGTCCGCCTCCTCGACCAGACGCTGGGCCTCGGCCTGCGCCTCCTCGACCCGCTTGCGGGCCGAGGCCAGCAGCTCCTCGCTCTGCTCGCGGGCCCGCTCGCGCTCCTGCTCCGCCTCGGCGCGCGCGGCACCGAGCGTCTCCTCGGCCTCGCGGCGGCGCCGATTCGCCTCCTCCTGGGCGGCGGCGAGGGCCTCGGCGGCCTCCGCACCCACGCGCTCGGCGGCGGCGGCGGCCTCGGAGCGCACCCGGTCGGCGCTCTCCTGTGCCTCGGTCCTGAGCCGCTCCGCCTCGGTGGCGGCCTCGGTGCGCAGCCGTACGGCCACGGACTCGCCCTCGGCGCGGGACTGGGCGGCCTCGGCGGCGGCTTCGTCCCGCAGCCGGTCGGCCTCCGTCGCGGCCTGCTCCTGGAGTGTGCGCAGCCGCTCGGCGGCCTCCGCGCGCAGCCGCTCGGACTCCTCGCTCGTCTCGCGGCGGATGCGCTCCGCCTCCGTACGGGCCTCGCTCAGCGCCTGCTCGGCCGCGGTGACCCGGGTCTCGGCCTCCGTGTGCAGACGGGCCAGCTCATCGGCGGCGTCGCCCTTGCGGGCCTCTATGGCGCGCTCGGTCTCCGCGCGGAGGCCCTCTGCGGCCTCCTCCGCCGCGGCGGTCAGCGAAGCGGCCTGCTCCTCGGCCTCGGCGCGCAGCTTGTCCGTCTCGGTACGGCTGCGCTCGAGCGCTTCCTCGGCCTGCTTGCGCAGGGTGGCGGCGCGCTCGACCGCCTCGGTCCTGACGCGCTCGCTCTCCGCCCCCGCGGAGGTACGCAGCTCGTCGGCGTCCGACCTGGCCTTGGTCAGCAGCTCCTCGGCGGTGCGGGCACCCTCCTCGATCTGCTGGACGGCCTCGCGGCGGGCCTCGCCACGGATCCGCTCGCCCTCGGCGACCGCCTCGGAGCGCAGCTGCTCGGCCTCGCCGCGCAGCCTGCGCGCCTCCTCCTGCAGCTCGACCGTCTTGGCCCGGTACTCCTTGGTGTCGTCCTTGGCCGCGCCCTTGAGCTGGTCGGCCTGCTCGGCCGCATCGCCGCGCAGCCGGTCCGCCTCGGACTCCGCCTCGCGGCGGATCCGCTCGGCTTCCTCGCCGGCCGCCCTGGTGGTGGACCTGGCGTCGTCGGAGGCCTTGGTCAGAACCTCCTCGGCGGAGCGGGCCGCCTTGGCGAGCTGGGCCGCGGCGTCCTCGGCGGCGACCGTACGGGCCTTCTCGCCGGCCTCGGCGACCAGCCTCTCGGACTGGGCGCGGGCGTCCGCGAGCGCCTGCTCGGCCTCTTCCTTGAGCGTCTCGGCGTTCTTCGTGGCCTCGCCGACCAGCCGTGCGATCTCGGACTTGGCCGTACGGGTGCGCTGCTCGTTCTGCGACTCGGCGCCGGCCAGCCGCTTGACGGCGGCCTCCTTCGCCTCGGCGAGGACCTTCTCGGCCTCCAGCCGGGCCTCGCGCAGCCGGGTCTCGGCCTCCTGCATGCGCTGGTCGGCGGCGCGGTTCAGCTCCGCGGTCTGCTGCCGGGTCTGGTCGGTCTCGACGGTGGCCGTCGAGCGCAACTGCTCGGCGTGACTGGTGGCTTCCTGGGCCTGCGTGGAGGCGGCGTTGAGCAGCCGTTCGGCGTCCCGGCGGGCCCGCAGCAGCGTGGCCTCGGCCTCGGCGCGTGCCGATTCGGCCTCGGCGCCGACGCGCTGGCGGGTCTCCTCCGCGAGCCGGGCCGCCTCGCTGCGGGCGGCGGCCAGCGACTGCTCCGCCTCGGCGCGCGACTCCTCCAGGAGCCTGCGGGCCTGGGACTCGGTGCGTGCCCGCAGCTGCTCGGCCCAGGCGACGTTCTCGTTGACGTGGGACTCGACGGTCTGGCGGCGTTCCGCCAGCTCCTGGTCGAGACGCTGGCGCCGCTGGACCGCCTCGGTGTGCAATTCGGCCTGGAGGCGGGCCTGGTGCTCCGCGTGCTCCTGCAGGATCCGCTGGGTCTGGGCCCTGGCGTCGCGCAGCTCGCGCTCGGCGTCGGTGCGCAGCTGGTCGGCCTGGATCTGGGCATTACGGAGAAGTTGTTCGGCCTGGTAGCCGATGTCCGCGCTGTCGTGCGCGGGACGGGTCGCGAGATTGCGACGGGCCTCGTGCAGCTTGGCACGCAAGACCTCGACCTGGTAACCGAGGTCCTCGGCGTGCTGGACGGCCTTCTCCCGGTCGGTCTTCAGCCGGTCCATCTCGGCTTCGAACCGCGAGAGATGGTCGTCGTCAGCTCGGTGGCTCTGCTGGCTTTCGTAGCCCCGCACTGCGCGGTCCCATCCTTCCCCGAGCTCTCAACTCTGTTCGAGCAGGGGAGACCCCAACCCTGGTCGCATTCTCCAAGCGAGCACCGCTCGCCGGCGAACGGTCCCCCGGGGAATGGTGACAGATCAACGGCGAGGACGCGGCGCGGCCCCGACCCGGCCCCGGCCCGGAACCGCCCACTCTACCGGGCCGGGTATCGGTCAGGTCAGTGCTCTGCCCGGGCAGTGACCAGTTCGGTCAGGACGCCGTGGCAGTCCTTGGGGTGGAGGAAGGTGATCCGGGACCCCATCGACCCGGTCCTGGGCTCGTCGTACAGCACCCGGACGCCCTTCTCACGGATGTCCGCGGCGTCCTCGTCCACGTTCGCGGTACCGAACGCGATGTGGTGGACACCCTCCCCATTCTTTGCCAGCCACTTGCCCACGGCCGAGTCCTCACGGGTCGGCTCCAGCAGCTGGAGGTACGAAGCCCCGCCGTCCGAGGTGTCGTTGATCTTGAGCATGGCCTCCCGGACACCCTGCTCCTCGTTGATCTCGGAGTGGTGCACCTCGAACCCGTAGGTCGCGCGGTAGAACTCCACCGTCTTGTCGAGGTCGAAACAGGCGATTCCGATGTGGTCGATTCGCGTCAGCATGGAACCAGTGCAGCGCTACGGGGATGGTTACGCAACGTGCGCGCGATCACACCCGTTGCCGGATGACGGGCGCGGTACTGCTCAGTACATTCAGGTAAACCCTCGTTCACAACCAATCCAAGGGGCTGCGCCTCATGTCAGGAACGACCGGTACCACCTCAGTGATCGTCGCGGGCGCCCGTACGCCCATGGGCCGTCTCCTCGGCTCACTGAAGACCTTCTCCGGCGCCGACCTCGGAGGCGTCGCCATCAAGGCCGCCCTCGACCGGGCCGGCATCGGCGGCGACCAGGTCGAGTATGTGATCATGGGCCAGGTGCTCCAGGCCGGGGCAGGGCAGATCCCGGCGCGTCAGGCAGCGGTCAAGGCCGGAATCCCGATGAACGTCCCCGCGCTCACCATCAACAAGGTGTGCCTGTCCGGACTCGACGCGATCGCGCTCGCCGACCAGCTGATCCGCGCCGGTGAGTTCGACGTCGTGGTGGCCGGCGGCCAGGAGTCGATGACCAACGCCCCGCACCTGCTGCCGAAGTCCCGCGAGGGCTACAAGTACGGCGCGATCGAGATGCTCGACTCGATGGCGTACGACGGTCTGACCGACGCCTACGAGAACATTCCGATGGGCGAGTCCACCGAGAAGCACAACACCCGCCTCGGACTGGACCGTGCGGCCCAGGACGAGATCGGCGCCCTGTCCCACCAGCGTGCCGCGGCCGCCCAGAAGAACGGCCTCTTCGAGGCCGAGATCACCCCGGTCGAGATCCCGCAGCGCAAGGGTGACCCGGTCCTCTTCTCCAAGGACGAGGGCATCCGCCCCGAGACGACCGCCGAGTCGCTCGGCAAGCTGCGCCCCGCGTTCGCCAAGGACGGCACGATCACCGCGGGTACCTCCTCGCAGATCTCCGACGGCGCCGCCGCGGTCGTCGTCATGAGCAAGGCCAAGGCCGAGGAGCTGGGCCTGGACTGGATCGCCGAGATCGGCGCCCACGGCAATGTGGCGGGCCCGGACAACTCGCTCCAGTCGCAGCCGTCCAACGCCATCCGGCACGCCGTGAAGAAGGAGGGCATCGGCGTCGATGACCTCGACCTCATCGAGATCAACGAGGCCTTCGCGGCCGTCGCGGTCCAGTCGATGAAGGACCTCGGCGTCACCCCCGACAAGGTCAACGTGAACGGCGGCGCCATCGCCCTCGGCCACCCGATCGGCATGTCCGGCGCCCGCGTGGTGCTGCACCTGGCGCTGGAGCTGAAGCGGCGCGGCGGCGGCACCGGAGCGGCCGCACTGTGCGGCGGCGGCGGTCAGGGTGACGCGTTGATCATCCGGGTTCCGGGCAAGTAGTCAGCCGTACGAATGAGTGAGCGAGGAGACCGAGCGTGATGGTGGACGTCCCCACCCTGGTCGAGCAGGCACGCCAGGGCAGGCCACGTGCGGTGGCCCGGCTCATCTCCCTGGTGGAGGGGGCCTCGCCCCAGCTGCGCGAGGTGATGGCGGCCCTGGCACCGCTCGCGGGTCATGCGTACGTCGTCGGGCTCACGGGCTCGCCGGGTGTCGGCAAGTCCACCTCGACCTCGGCGCTGGTCTCCGCCTACCGGAAGGCAGGGAAGCGGGTCGCGGTCCTGGCCGTCGACCCGTCGTCCCCGTTCTCCGGGGGCGCGCTCCTCGGTGACCGGGTCCGGATGTCGGAGCACGCCTCCGACCCGGGCGTCTACATCCGCTCGATGGCCACCCGCGGCCATCTGGGCGGCCTCGCCTGGTCCGCCCCGCAGGCGATCAGGGTGCTGGACGCGGCGGGCTGCGACGTGATCCTCGTGGAGACGGTGGGCGTCGGCCAGTCGGAGGTGGAGATCGCCTCCCAGGCCGACACCTCCGTCGTCCTGCTCGCCCCGGGCATGGGCGACGGCATCCAGGCGGCGAAGGCCGGAATCCTGGAGATCGGCGATGTGTACGTCGTCAACAAGGCCGACCGGGACGGTGCGGACGCCACCGCCCGCGAGCTCAACCACATGCTGGGGCTCGGGGAGTCCAGGGGGCCCGGCGACTGGCGGCCCCCGATCGTGAAGACCGTCGCCGCCCGGGGCGAGGGCATCGACGAGGTCGTCGAGGCGCTCGAGAAGCACCGGGCCTGGATGGAGGAGCACGGCGTCCTGGCCGAGCGGCGCACGGCACGTGCCGCCCGCGAGGTCGAGACGATCGCCGTCACCGCCCTGCGCGAGCGGATCGCCGATCTCCACGGAGACCGGCGGCTGGACGCGCTGGCGGCCCGGATCGTGGCCGGCCGCCTCGACCCGTACGCGGCGGCGGACGAGCTGGTGGCGGGACTCACCGGGCTCCCGGCCGACGACTGACGGCCGGCGGCCTCCGGAGGGAGTGCGGGCCGCCCGGAGGCCGCCGGACGGCACTGCACGGCGCGGGGAGACCGTCAGTTGTCGTCGTCGTCCTTGCTCCCGCTGACGTCGGCCGTCCTGGCGTCCACGTCCAGCTCGTGGTTCCTGCCGTCCTTGCCCGCGATGTCGACGTCCCAGACCAGCGTGCCGTCGTCGCCGTCCAGGTCCACGGACGTCACCGTGCCCGGCTCCGCCCCGCGTGCGGCGTCCACCGCGGCGATCACGGAGACACGATCCGAACCGGGCACCGGGCGCCGGTTGTCGGCGTCGCCCCGGTCGGACAGCACCTTCGCGTTGTCCGCGTCGACCTTCACGTCGTGCCAGACCTTGTCGGAGCCGTACACGTCGAGCTCCCAGACCGGCCCGTTGCCGTCGTCGTCATCCAGCTCCGCCTCGATCACCCTGCCCGGGACGGCCTTCAGCGCGGCGGCCACGGCGTCGTCGACGGTGACCGAGCCGCCCGCCACCGCGACCGAGTCCTTCCGGCTGCTGTCGTCGCCGCCGCTCCCGTTGTCCGCGAAAGCGGCGGCGGCTGCGGCTCCGCCGCCGATGAGCACGGCTGCGGCGACGGCGATGACGGCGATGTTGCGCTGCATGAGGTTCCTCCCCGATGGGTGTGCGGTGCGACGGGACCCACACTGGCCCAGCGATGCTGAACGCAGCCTGAAGCCACCTGAAGCCGTCTTCAGGTTCGGTTTGGGAGGCTGTCCCCATGCGCCTGTTGATCGTGGAGGACGAGAAGCGTCTTGCGGTGTCCCTGGCCAGGGGGCTCACCGCCGAGGGCTTCGCCGTGGATGTCGTGCACGACGGTCTCGAAGGGCTGTACCGGGCCCGCGAGGGCGTCCACGACCTCGTGGTCCTGGACATCATGCTGCCCGGCATGAACGGCTACCGGGTCTGTGCCGAGCTGCGCGCCGCCGGCCACGACGTGCCGATCCTGATGCTGACCGCGAAGGACGGGGAGTACGACGAGGCGGAGGGCCTCGACACCGGGGCGGACGACTACCTGACCAAGCCGTTCTCGTACGTCGTGCTCGTCGCCCGGGTCAGGGCGCTGCTGCGCCGCCGGGGCGGCGGCACCGCCTCGCCGGTGCTCACCGTCGGCACGCTGCGGATGGAGACCGCCGCGCGGCGGGTCCACCGGGGGGAGGACGAAGTCACCCTCACGACCAAGGAGTTCGCCGTGCTGGAGCAGCTCGCTCTGCGGGCCGGCGAGGTGGTCAGCAAGGCGGACATCCTGGAGCACGTCTGGGACTTCGCGTACGACGGCGACCCGAACATCGTCGAGGTCTACATCAGCACCCTGCGGCGCAAGCTCGGCGCGGCGTCCATCCGCACGGTGCGCGGGGCGGGCTACCGCCTGGAGGCGCTGTGAGGTCGGTCCGGGCCAGAGCCGCCCTGGGCGCCACCCTGGTCGTCACCGTGGCCCTGGTGGCCGCCGGGCTGGTCGTGCTCCAGGTGCTGCGCGGCAACCTGACGGACAGGGCCGGCCTGGAGGCGGAGGTCGTGGCGCGCGAGGTGGCCGGGCAGGTCGCTCTGGACGTGCCGTACGAGGATCTGGACCTGAGCGACGAGGACGTCCACCCGGTCCAGGTGACCGACGAGGAGGGGCGCGTCCTGGTCGTCTCGGAGGGCCTGGAGGCCATTTCGGGGACCACGACGTCAGAGGTCGTCCCGGCTCCCTCGGCGTCGTCCGGGAGCTCCGGGGGCGACTCCGGCCGCGGTGACGACGGCGAGGACGAGGACGACGGCAGCCGCGGCAGCGACCCGGACCGCGGCGAAGTCTCCTCCGACGACCCCGACTTCGGCAACGGCACCGCCACCGTCGAGGGCGATACGGCCGACTACCGCTTCGCCGCCGTCGAGGCCGTCACACGGACGGGTCTTCCGGTGATCGTCCACGCGGGAGCCCCGCTCGCCGCCGAACAGGAGGCCGTGGACTCCGTACGCACCACGATGCTGACCGGGCTGCCCGTCCTGCTGCTCGTCGTCGCCGGGGTCACCTGGCTGGTCACCAGGCGCGCGCTGCGGCCGGTCGAGGGCATCCGGCGGGAGCTGGCCGCGATCACCGCGTCCCAGGACCTCGGCCGGCGGGTGCCGGAGCCGGGCTCGCGCGACGAGATCGCCCGGCTGGCCCGCACCACCAACGAGACCCTCACGGTCCTCGAAGCCTCGGTGGACCGGCAGCGGCGCTTCGTCGCGGACGCCTCGCACGAGCTGCGCAGTCCCATCGCCTCGCTGCGCACCCAGCTGGAGGTGGGCGCCGCGCATCCGGAGCTCCTGGATGTGCCGGGCGCGGTCGCCGACACCGTACGACTGCAGGTACTGGCCGCGGATCTGTTGCTGCTGGCCCGGCTGGACGCGGGGGAGCGGCCGGGGCGGGCGGTGGTGGATCTGGGGGCGCTGGTACGCGAGGAGGTCCCGCAGCGCATGGGGGACCGGATCGCGGTGGCGGTGTCCGTCACGGGGTCCGGGCCGCTGGAGGTCCGTGGTTCGCGCGGACAGCTGACCCGGGTGGTCGGCAACCTGCTGGACAACGCCGAGCGCCACGCGGAGCGTTCGGTGGCGGTCTCCGTGTCGGCGGACCGGGGCGATGTGCTCGTCGCGGTCACGGACGACGGCCCGGGCGTCCCCGAGGGGGAGCGCGACCGGATCTTCGAGCGCTTCGTGCGTCTCGACGACGCACGCAGCCGGGACGACGGAGGGGCGGGGCTGGGCCTCGCCATCGCCCGCGACGTGGCGACCCGCCACCGCGGCACACTCACGGTGGGCACGGCGCCGCAGGGCGGGGCGCTGTTCACGCTCCGGCTGCCGCGTTCGTAGCGGGTCCCGCGGGCGTCCTGATCCGGACGTGGGTCCTACGGCTTGCCGCGTCGTCCGCGCAGGTGGTCCGCGATCGGTGTCAGTGCCGCGTGCAGATCCGCGAGCGCCTCCGGGGACAGCAGGTCCATGAAGTGCCTGCGCACCGATTCGACGTGGTGCGGCGCGACCTTGCGCATCGTCTCCGCGCCGAGGTCGGTGAGTACCGCGTACAGCCCTCGCCGGTCCGACTCGCAGTGCTCACGCCGCACGAGACCCGCGGTCTCCATGCGGGTGATCTGGTGCGAGAGCCTGCTCTTGGACTGCAGGGTGGCTGCGGCGAGGTCGCTCATCCGCATGCGCTGGTCGTCCGACTCCGAGAGGTTGACCAGGATTTCGTAGTCGTTCATGGTCAGCCCGAACGGCTGGAGGTCCTTCTCCAGCTGGTGGGTCAGCAGCCTGCTGACGTCCAGGTGGGTGCGCCAGGCGCACTGCTCCGCATCGGTCAGCCAGCGGGTGGCCGTCTCGGTCTCCATGTATGGATTCTACCTAAGAAGTTGAAAGACGGACGAAATTGGGGGGTGTGACTCCGCGCACGCGAGGCCCCGCGTCACACTCCGCAGAGTACCGTTCACAATCCGAAGCGACGCTGGAGGTCCCCCAGCTGACCGGGTATGCGGGGCATGGACCCGGGTTGACCCCCGCCGCCGCCCGGGACTCCCGGCTGGTTCGGGGTCGCGCCCGTCGCCTGCTCGGGCATCAGCACCTCGGTCGACTGCAGCAGGACCGTGCCTGCCCCGACGAACTCGAATTGGTGCTCCTCGCCCGACGTACCGCCGATCCCGGTCAACGACCGGAGTCCGCCCATCACGCCCGTCATGTAGCCGTGGTCGTAGTGGTGGCACGGTGAGGGGCAGTCCGCCCAGCCCACCAGGGCTTGCGGGTCGACCCGCACCGGCGGCTCCATGAAGACGACCGGGCCGTTGGACGCGGCCACGAACTTCCCCGTGCCGATCAGGGTCAGGAAGCCCGGCACGATCGACTGCTTCAGCGCCAGCGTCGGCTGGTACGCCAGCAGATTCCCGGACCGGATCGTCAGATTGCCGTTCTCCAGGTCGAAGGAGTTCACGTCGAACGCCCGGTCCGCCAGCAGCATCTTCCCGCTGCCCTCGGCCACCACCCAGTCGCTCGCGTGCAGCGGGGAGTGGAAGCTCGTGCGGATCAGCCGGTCGAAACGGCCGTGCCCTATGCCGTTGAAGTCGATCCGCCCGTAATAGGCGATCATCTTGCCCTTCTGCAGGAACCACTGGCTCCCCTTGAGCTCCACGCAGAAGGTGTAGGCGTTGACGTTGTCGTCCGACGGCAGTGTCATCGGATCGTGGATCACGGGCGTGCTCACAGCTTCTCCTCCGACGCCTGGACGTACACCGCGCCATTGCCGCTCAACTCCAGCTGGAACGCCTCACCGGAGCCGCGCCCCACCATGTCGCGCCAGCCCAGCGCGGTGGAGAGCTTGTTCGTCACGTCGCCGTGGTGGGCGACGTACGCCTGCGGGTCCACGTGTACCGGGCGCCCCGGGGTGATCGGCAGTTCGATCACTCCGCCGTGTGCCATCACGGCGACCGCCCCGTGCCCCTTGAGCGTCGTGGTGAACAGGCCCTGACCGGTCACCTGACCGCGCACCATGCCCATCACGCCGCCCTGCGAGCCCATGAACATCGTGCCCTGCTGGAGCGTCCCGTCGAAGGCGAGCAGCCGGTCGGCCTCCACGTAGAGGGTGTCCCCCGACAGTCCGATCACCTGGACGTGGTGGCCGCCGTGGCCGAACATCACCGTGCCGCTGCCCTCGACCGTCATCAGCGGGGTCGCCTCGTTGGCGACCCGCCGGCCGATCATCGATGCCAGGCCGCCCTGTCCGCCCTGGATGTTCGGGGTGAACGACACGTCGCCGCGGTAGGCGAGCATCGCGCCCCGCTGGCTGTACATCTTCTGGCCGGGCACCACCGTGGCCTCGACCATCTTCGAATTGATCTCACGGAACGGCATCAGACATCGCCTCCGACGGTGTTCCGCTCACTCGGCTGCACGTAGACGAGGCCGTCGCCCTCGAAGCGGATCTGGAACGACTCCCCGGAGCCCTCCCCGATGAACGTCCGGAAACCGACCCCGGACTGGAAGTGCTGCTGAAGATTTCCCTGGTGCGCTATGTAGGCGCCCGGGTCGACGTTCAGCGGGTACTGGGGCGTCACCCGCAGCACGACGGCCGAGCCGTCCGACATGATCGCCGCCTGGCCGGTGCCCTCGACGGTGGTGGTGAACAGCCCGTTGCCGCTCGCTCCGCCGCGCAGGCCGGTGAAGGTGGTGCCGGTGCGCAGCCCGGCGTCGGTGGCCAGCAGGTTACTCGCCTCGACGTACAGCTTGTCGCCGCGCAGTGAGACCAGGTTGATCTGGCTCGCCCGGTCGGCGAAATAGCAGGTCCCCTGCCCCTTCACCTCCATCATCGTCATCTGTTCGCCGGTCAGCCGGCGGGTCACCATGCCTCGGACACCCTCACCGCCGCCGGACATCTTCTTGAAGGCCATCCGGCCGTCGTACGCGACCATCGAGCCGTTCTTCGCTCTGACCGCATCGCCCGTCAGATCGACGGCGAGCGTCTTGCTGCCCTGGAGCCGGAACATTGCCACGAAGTGACGGTAGCCCGGCCGCACCCGACGGAACAGGGCCCCTGGGGACGATGTGTCCCGGAGTGGACCCTCGGGGACAACCCGGCCGGGGTCGATGCCACAATGGCTGTGCTTGTGCCTGCGTTCACAAGCCGAAACGCCCCCTCCCACCGAAGGTGCCCACGTGGACATCAAGACCGCCAGCGCCCTGCACCGGCTGCGCCTCATCTCGGTTCCCGAGGCGCTCTCCTTCCCGGCGCTGCTCATTTTCGGCTCGCTTCTGATGCGCGTCTCGGACATCGACTTCCTGATGCCGCCCCTCGGCGCCCTGCACGGCCTGCTCTTCACGATCTACGTGGTGTTCCTGCTGGACGTGTGGGTCAAGGCCAAGTGGCCGCTCAAGCGCGTCGCGCTGTTCTTCCTCCTCGCGGTCGTTCCCTTCGGCGGGTTCTACGGCGACAAGCTCCTCAAGCAGTACGAGGCCGACGGCGTCATCGCCGCCCGCGCCCGCGCCGAAGGCAAGGTCAGCGCATGATCGTCGCCTTCTCCGTGAGCCCCCTGGGTGTGGGCGAGGACGTCGGCGAGTACGTCGCCGACGCCGTGCGGGTCGTCCGCGAGTCCGGACTGCCCAACCGCACCGACGCGATGTTCACCAGCATCGAAGGTGACTGGGACGAAGTGATGGACGTCGTCAAGCGGGCCGTCGCCGCCGTCGAGGCCCGCGCGGGCCGCGTCTCCCTCGTGCTGAAGGCCGACATCCGGCCGGGTGTCACCGACGGACTGACCTCCAAGGTCGAGACGGTCGAGCGGCACCTCGCGGGCTGACGCCGCCGCCCGGTCCAGCGAGCCCTCGGCGGCATGCCGGGGGCTCGTCCCGTCCGGGGACGAACACCCCGTAGTCGGTCAGGGCAGGCTGGGCGCGCTCACGGGTCCTGCGCCGTCAGGGCGATGCCGAGCGGCGTGCGCTCGTACAGCACCTGGTGCCCGTACCGCCGCGAGGTGAGCAGTCCCGCCGTGCGCAGCACCGACAGATGGGCCGACACGGAGGAGGGTGCGAGCGAGAGCCGGTGCGCCAGGGCGCTGGTCCCGGCGGGTTCGTCCAGCGCGCACAGCACATCGGCGCGGGCCCTCCCGAGCAGCCGGGCGAGCGCTTCGGGAGTCCGCTCGGCGGACTCCGTCCACAGCCCGCCGATGCCGCGCGCCGGGTAGATCACCGCGGGCAGCCACGGCGGCTCGTAGCCGCCGACGACATCGGGCCACACGAAGACGCTGGGCATGAGGACGAGCCCCTGGCCGCCCAGGACCCGGGTGTGGTCCCCCCGGGTGCCGACCACGGTGAGGGTCGACCCGGACCAGCGCAGCTGCGGGCTGATCTCGCCGAGCAACCGCTCGAAGCCGACCTCGGCCAGGCGGCGGGAGTGGTAGGCGATGTCCGCCTCGAGCAGGGCCCGCAGCCGTGGCCAGTGCGGCTCGATCAGGACCTGCCAGGCACGCTCCAGCAGATCCGCGAGCTCCTGGACCGCCCGTGCGGGATCGGCCAGCATCCGCCGCCCCACGGGCGAATCCAGGCTCCCGGGCTTGTCGGCGAGTGCCCGCGCCATGTCGTCCCGGGCGACCAGCGGATCGACCGCGCGTACGGCGGCGATCTCCTCCTCGAAGGTGGTGAACGGGCCGACGGGCGGCGGGCACACGAAGTCCGGGTTGTGACCGCCCTCGGGCATCAGCCGCCAGAGCGGTTCGAGATCCAGGGCGGCGGCCTCCTCGCGGATCCGGCGCAGCCAGGGCAGGTGGTAGCCGTGGCGTCCGGGACGCGACAGGGTGCGCACTGCCTCCTGGGTCTCCCAGAGCGGCGACAGCGCGAAGCGGCAGCGGAGCAGGTCGCTCTCGTCGAAGTACAGGTGGAACGGCATGGGCCCCGTCAAGTTTCGGCGTCAGCCGAAAGTCTACGGGCGGGGGTATCCGGCCGGGCACGCTGCGCCCATGCCGAGCGACGACCGCGACCGGGCGGGTACACCCCGCACCCTTCCCGCCCCCGATGTGCCGCCCCCGGCTGTGCCCCCGGAGCGCGCCGCCCACCCCGGCCCGGGCCCGGCGCCCGCGCTCCGGGAGCAGCCTCCGCGGCCGGCCGAAAAGCCCGCGGAGGGCTACGGTGCCGTGTTCGCCGTGCGGGAGTTCCGTGCCGTGTTCGCCGCGCACCTGCTGTCCCTCCTCGGCGTCGTCGTCAGCGAGCTCGCACTCACCGTCCTCGTCTACGACCTGACCGGTTCGCCCCTGCTCTCCGCGCTCACCTTCGCGCTCGGCTTCCTCCCGTACCTCGTCGGCGGCACGCTCTTCGCCGGGATCGCCGACCGGTACCCCGCCCGCCGGGTCCTCGTCACCTGCGACCTGATCTGTGCCGGCTGCGTCGCCGTGATGGTGCTGCCGGGCACCCCTGTCGGCGGGCTCCTCGCGCTGCGCTGCCTGGTGGCCGCCGTGGCGCCGGTCTTCACCGGGACGCGGATGGCGGCCCTCACCGACATCCTCGGCGAGGGCGACCTCTACGTACTGGGGCGTTCGCTGCTGCGCCTTGTCTCGCAGAGCGCCCTGCTCGTCGGCTTCGGTGCCGGCGGGGTGCTGCTCGCGGCGTTGTCCCCCCGCGGGGCCATCACGATCACCGCGGGCACGTTCCTCTGCTCGGCCGCGCTGCTCCGCCTGGGCACCCGCGCCAGGCCCGCCCGCACCGGCGGCGAGGAGGGCGGTGCGCTCATGAGGGACTCGCTCGCCGGCGCGCGGGTCCTGCTCGCCGACCGCAGGATCCGGGCGCTGATGCTCCTGTTCTGGGTGCCCGCACTCTTCGTGGTCGCTCCGGAGGCGCTCGCCGCACCGTACGCGGACGCGATCGGTGTCGGACCGGCCGCGCTCGGGCTGCTGATGTGCTCCATGGCCGCCGGCCACATCGGCGCCGAGCTGTACACGGGGACCGTCCTCGGTCCCCGGGCCCGCTCGCGGATCGTCCTGCCGGTGGCGGCGCTCGGACTGCTGCCCCTGGTGGTGTACGCGTTCCGGCCGGGCATGGCCCTGACCGTGGCGGCCCTCGTCCTGACGGGGGCGGGGGCGGCGTACGTCATCGGGCTCGACCAGTGGTTCGTCGACGCGGTTCCCGAGCACCTGCGGGGCCGGGCGATGACCCTGCTCACCGCCGGTCTGATGACGGTCCAGGGCGTCGGCATGGCCCTGGCCGGTCTGGCCGCCGAGTTCTTCCCGGTGCACCAGGTGGTCGCGGCCTCCGGGGTCATCGGTACCGTGTGCACCCTCTTCCTGGTCGCCGAAGTGCGTAGAACAGGCGTCCGGTACCGAAGTGCGAGACAGGGCTGACCGGCATGTGACCAGTGGGTAAGGTCGTGCCGTGCCGAAGCCGCTCAGCCTTCCCTTCGATCCCATCGCCCGCGCCGAGGAACTCTGGCACCGGCGCTGGGGGCCGGTGCCCTCCATGGGAGCGATCACCTCGATCATGCGGGCCCAGCAGATCCTGCTCGCCGAGGTCGACGCGGTGGTCAAGCCGTACGGGCTGACCTTCGCCCGCTACGAGGCACTGGTCCTGCTCACCTTCTCCAAAGCCGGTGAGCTGCCGATGTCCAAGATCGGCGAGCGGCTCATGGTGCACCCCACCTCCGTGACCAACACCGTCGACCGTCTGGTGCGCTCCGGGCTGGTCGACAAGCGGCCCAACCCCAACGACGGCCGCGGAACCCTCGCCTCCATCACCGAGAAGGGCCGTGAGGTCGTCGAGGCGGCCACGCAGGACCTGATGGCCATGGACTTCGGGCTAGGGGCGTACGACGCCGAGGAGTGCGCCGAGATCTTCGCGATGCTGCGCCCGCTGCGGGTGGCCGCCCAGGACTTCGAGGACCGGTGACCGCGGGGGCAGGGCGCTGCAAGATCGCCCAGGTCGTCCGGCTAGTCTCGATGCCATGAAACGCAGTGTGCTGACCCGCTACCGGGTGATGGCCTATGTCACCGCCGTCATGTTGCTGGTGCTGTGCACCTGCATGGTCTTCAAGTACGGATTCGACACCGGCGAGGGCCTCACCCTCGTGGTCTCGCAGGCCCACGGTCTCCTCTACATCATCTACCTGGTCTTCGCCTTCGACCTCGGCTCCAAGGCGAAGTGGCCGCTCGGCAAACTGCTCTGGGTGCTGGTCTCCGGCACCATCCCGACGGCTGCGTTCTTCGTCGAGCGCAAGATCGTCCAGGAGGTCGAGCCGCTGATCGCGGACGGCTCCGCGCAGACCGTCAAGGCCTGACCGGGCCGCCCGGCCCGTACCCCTCCACGCTCCGCCGAACCGCCCCGTGCAAAGCACCGGGCGGTTTGCCATCGACATTTACTAGGACGTCCTAGTAAATTTGAACCATGGACGCTCACGCGATCGAGGAAGGCCGCCTTCGCTGGCAGGCCCGCTACGACAAGGCCCGCAAGCGCGACGCCGACTTCACCACGCTCTCCGGGGATCCGGTGGAGCCCGCGTACGGGCCCCGCCCCGGCGACACCTACGAGGGATTCGAGCGGATCGGCTGGCCCGGCGAGTACCCGTTCACCCGAGGGCTCCACGCGACCGGGTACCGGGGCCGCACCTGGACCATCCGCCAGTTCGCCGGCTTCGGTAACGCCGAGCAGACCAACGAGCGCTACAAGATGATCCTGGACGCGGGCGGCGGCGGCCTCAGCGTCGCCTTCGACATGCCGACCCTGATGGGCCGCGACTCCGACGACCCCCGCGCCCTCGGCGAGGTCGGCCACTGCGGTGTGGCCATCGACTCCGCCGCCGACATGGAGGTCCTCTTCAAGGACATCCCGCTCGGCGACGTCACCACCTCGATGACGATCAGCGGCCCCGCCGTCCCGGTCTTCTGCATGTACCTGGTCGCCGCCGAGCGCCAGGGCGTCGACCCGGGAGTCCTCAACGGGACGCTCCAGACCGACATCTTCAAGGAGTACATCGCGCAGAAGGAGTGGCTCTTCCAGCCCGAGCCCCACCTGCGCCTCATCGGCGACCTGATGGAGCACTGCGCCCGCGACATCCCCGCCTACAAGCCCCTCTCCGTCTCCGGCTACCACATCCGCGAGGCCGGAGCGACGGCCGCGCAGGAGCTCGCGTACACGCTGGCCGACGGCTTCGGCTACGTGGAGCTCGGCCTCTCCCGCGGGCTCGACGTGGACACCTTCGCCCCGGGCCTCTCCTTCTTCTTCGACGCGCACCTCGACTTCTTCGAAGAGATCGCCAAGTTCCGTGCCGCCCGCCGCATCTGGGCCCGCTGGATGAAGGAGACGTACGGAGCGCAGACCGACAAGGCGCAGTGGCTCCGCTTCCACACCCAGACCGCCGGCGTCTCGCTCACGGCCCAGCAGCCGTACAACAACGTCGTACGCACCGCGGTCGAGGCGCTCTCCGCCGTCCTCGGCGGCACCAACTCGCTGCACACCAACGCCCTGGACGAGACCCTCGCGCTGCCCTCCGCGCAGGCCGCCGAGATCGCCCTGCGTACCCAGCAGGTGCTGATGGAGGAGACCGGCGTCGCCAACGTGGCCGACCCGCTGGGCGGTTCCTGGTACGTCGAGCAGCTCACCGACCGCATCGAGGCCGAGGCCGAGAAGATCTTCGACCAGATCAGGGAGCGCGGCACCCGGGCCCACCCGGACGGCAAGCACCCGATCGGGCCGATGACTTCGGGCATCCTGCGCGGGATCGAGGACGGCTGGTTCACCGGCGAGATCGCCGAATCGGCCTTCCAGTACCAGCAGTCGCTGGAGAAGGGCGAGAAGCGGGTCGTCGGCGTCAACGTCGCGCTCGGCTCGGTCACCGGCGACCTGGAGATCCTCCGGGTCAGCCACGAGGTCGAGCGGGATCAGGTGCGCGACCTCGCCGGACGCAAGGAGAGCCGGGACGCCGCCCGGGTCGGCGCCGCGCTGGACGCGATGCTGGCCGCAGCCCGCGACGGCTCGAACATGATCGAGCCGATGCTGGAAGCGGTGCGGGCCGAGGCGACCCTGGGCGAGATCTGCGGCGTGCTGCGCGACGAGTGGGGCACCTACACGGAGCCGCCCGGCTTCTGACGAGCAGCCCCTGCGCGCCTTCTAGGCGGAGGCTGCTCCCAGCCCCGAGAGCAGCAGCAGCGTGAAGCGCCGGGCCCAGTCGGCATCGACGGGCTCGGCGCTCACCAGCGCCCGGTGCACGACCGCACCGGCGATCACATCGAAGATCAGATCCGCGGTGCGGGCCGCCGTCTCCGCATCCGGCTCGGCGGGCAGTTCGCCGCGCTCCTGCGCGCGCGCCCGGCCCTCGAGGACCAGGCGTTTCTGCCGGTCCACGATGGAGTTCCTGATCCGGTCACGCAGTGCCGCGTCGCGGGTCGACTCCGCGACCACCGCCATCAGTGCCGTCTTCGTCTCCGGCCGCTCCAGCAGCGCCGCGAACTGCAGCACCACGGCCTCCACATCGGCCGACAGGCTGCCCAGGTCGGGCAGCTCCAGTTCGTCGAAGAGAACCGCGACCGCGTCCACGACCAGCTCGTTCTTCCCGGCCCAGCGGCGGTAGAGGGTCGTCTTGGCGACCCCCGCGCGGGTCGCCACATCACCCATCGTCAGTTTCGACCAGCCGAGGTCGACGAGCGACTCACGGGTCGCCTCCAGGATCGCCTCGTCGGCGGCGGCACTGCGCGGACGTCCCGATCGGGTGGGTTTGGGGTGGCTGCGGCTCAGCATGCGGTGACCATACCGGCCGGTAAGTACCACTGACCGGTCCCGGTGCCCGTGAGACAGATCACCGGCCGCTCTTGCCCGGGAGGGGGTCCGGCCAGTTACGCTACGGGTCGTAGCGTAAGGACGACGGCTCATGCGTCCCGCGCCACGACCGATCGACAGCCACAGGTGCCGGGTGGGGATCCGGCACCGACAACGGGGCTTTTCAGGGCCCCGGAACCGTTTCCGTCCATGCGCCGCGCACACCGGCACGGCTGTGGACGGAGGCGGTTCACGGATCGCTTTCCGAATCCGTGCGCACAGGGGGGAGGATGTACGTATGCAGCCTAGGAACATGTCCATGAGCGGCGTCGTCGACCTCGCCGCTGTGAAGGCGGCCGGCGAGGCCAAGGCGAAGGCGGAGCAGGCCCGAGCGGAGTCCGCCAGGCAGGGTGGTGGCGGCGGGGTCGCCCCCGCCTCCCTGGTGATCGACGTCGATGAGGCGGGTTTCGAGAACGACGTCCTCCAGCGCTCCGCCGAAGTCCCGGTAGTCATCGACTTCTGGGCCGAGTGGTGCGAGCCGTGCAAGCAGCTCGGCCCGCTCCTGGAGCGCCTCGCCATCGAGTACAACGGCCGCTTCGTGCTCGCCAAGGTCGACGTCGACGCCAATCAGATGCTGATGCAGCAGTTCGGGATCCAGGGGATTCCCGCGGTCTTCGCCGTGGTGGCCGGGCAGGCGCTCCCGCTCTTCCAGGGCGCGGCCCCCGAGAGTCAGATCCGCCAGACGCTGGACCAGCTGATCCAGGTGGGCGAGGAGCGGTTCGGCCTCACCGGGATCGTGGTCGACCCGGACGCGGCCGTGGAAGCGGAGGAGGACGGTGTCCGGGCCGAGGTGCCCGCGGGGCCGTACGACGCGCTTCTGGAAGCCGCCGCACAGGCGTTGGACGCCAATGACTTCAGCGGTGCCGTCCAGGCGTACAAGAACGTGCTCGCCGACGACCCGGCCAACACCGAGGCCAAACTCGGCCTCGCCCAGGCCGAACTGCTCGCCAGGGTCGCCGACCTGGATCCGCAGCGGGTCCGCAAGGACGCCGCGGACAACCCGGCCGACCCGGGGGCCCAGCTGGCCGCCGCGGACCTGGATCTCGTCGGTGGCCATGTCGAGGACGCCTTCGGGCGCCTCGTCGAGACCGTCCGCCGCAATTTCGGCGATGACCGGGACATGGTGCGGGTGCGTCTTCTGGAGCTCTTCGAGGTGATCGGCCCGGACGATCCCAGGGTCATCGCCGCGCGAACGGCCCTGGCGCGCGTCTTGTTCTGATGTGACAACACGGCCGTGGTGCCCCAGGGGCGCCACGGCCGTTTTCGCGGGCGAACGACAATGAGCGCCTTCGCTTTACCAAATCTTGATAAAAGTACGCGCTGTTACTCGTAGTAAATCGCACCCTGGGATCTGTCCGCTTTAGGACCCCAATCACACCGTTCGCACGCCCCTTTGATGCCACCCTGTGTGGCCGGACGGTACCCCCCTGTCGCACCCTGGTTATCGGGTCGTTACTAGCGAGTAACGACCCCCCTTGTGTCGCGGCCGCGAATGCACCACGATCGGCCACGCTCGGTCCAATACCCGCCAGCCCGACCACCAGTCGGCGTCAGCGGCCAGTTGGGTCCCCACCGGGTGGTCGGCGGCAGTGGTGCCGATCGCGGACAGGGGGGTTCCTGCCTTCGGCAGGGCCTGTCCGAACCGGTTGCGCAGACGCGTGACCAGTGGTTGTCGCTCGGGGGTGATCGCCGGTGATTCGGATGCGGTACGCGCCTCCGGTCCGGGCGCTCTCCTTCCCGAGGACGTAGCACTTCTCCCATCCCAGGACGGGCACGATGCCCGTACCGGAGATGTACGTCCGAGAAGGAGGAAATTTATGAGTTCCCAAGTTCGCGGTGGAACCAGATGGAAGCGTTTCGCTCTGGTCATGGTGCCGAGCGTTCTCGCGACCGCTGCGGTGGGCGTCGGGCTTGCGCAGGGTGCGCTCGCCGCGTCGTTCAGCGTGTCGGGCCAGTCGTTCAAGGTGTCGGCCGACTACCTCGACGGTCACGGCTTCTCGCAGTACGGCGGCATAGACGCCGGCTACGCGGAGATGAAGGGTGACAAGAAGACTCTGCACCCGGTCGCGATCTCGTCGTTCAAGACGGCTGAGATCACGAACATGTGCCAGTCCGTCGTCACGCCGGACATCCCGCTCCTGGGTTCGGTCAGCCTTCAGCTGAAGGCCGGTGGCGGCAAGACGCCGGTTTCTGCCGAGAACCTGTACATCGACGTCGCGGACCTGCAGGCCGATGCCGAGTTCACCAACATCGACATCGGTGTTGCGGCGAAGGACGCCACCAAGGGTCCGGCCATCAAGTCCGGCGAGAACGTCAACGAGAACGGCTTCGCCCAGCAGGCGGACCGTGCTCAGCTGCGGAACGTGAAGCAGACGGCGTGGGCGACCACGGCCGGAACCTTCAAGCTCAGCGGCCTGAGCATGAAGCTCTACAACGGCGTCAAGGAGTGCTACTAAGCACTCCGCCCGGACGGGCGGGGCGGCGGCCACGCCGGCCCGCCCGTCCGACTCCCTCTTCTTCTCACAGCACGACCGGTTCCAGGGAGCTGTTTTCCATGAGCGCCGAGACCACAGGCACCCGCGACTTCGCCTACTGGCGGCTGCGGTTCCGTGACTGGCGGCACACCCGGCCTTTCTGGGCGGGCCTCCTGACCGCGCTCGGTGGCGGTCCGATCGCGTACTTCCCGTACGCGAATCTCAAGATCGGCCATCTGACGCTGGCCATGGCGACCACGGCGGGCGCGGGCTCACTGATCATCGGTGTCCTGCTGATCACGCTGGGTCTGACCATGTGGTACCACCACATCGTCCGGGTGTTCGCCGGTGTGGCCTCGATCCTGCTGGCGCTGGTCTCCATTCCGGTGTCCAACCTCGGCGGCTTCCTGATCGGGTTCCTGCTGTCCATGATCGGCGGCTGCCTCGCCCTTTCCTGGGCTCCGGGCATGACCGAAGCCGAGCGGACGACGGCCAAGCACGCCGCCGGGTACGCACCGCAGGAGCCGCAGATCAAGTCGCAGTACGGCGCCGATCCGGCGCAGGCGGCCGAGCCGTCGCACGGTGCCGACGCATCCGAATCGTGGAGCGACGGCAGCACGAACGGACACGTTGACGCCAACGGCGGGAGGAACAGTGCGGGGTGACGAGACGCAGCCGGACTCGACCGGGGAGGACGCCCGGGTGAGAAGCGGGCCGCGCCACGCGGCCCCCAGGAAGTCGCTGCTGACGAAGCTGCACATGCCCGCAGGGAAGAAGGCGTTCGCGCTCGCCGCGATGCCCACTGCGGTCTTCGTGGGCATGGGGCTCACCCCCAAGCTCGCCCTGGCCGACGACAACGGGGACATACCCTTCGCCCCCGGCCCCTGTGTGACGCGCTCCGACGAACCGAGCGAGTCCCAGGAGCCCGAGGCCGAGCCGACCCCGAGCGCCACGTCCACCGGCGAAGCAGCCGGCAAGGACGAGGAGCAGGGCAAGGACGAGGAGCAGGGCAAGGAGGAGACCACCGCGCCCGAGCCCGCTGCGAGCGCGAGTGCTCCCGCGGCGGACGGCACGGCGGAGAACAAGGCTCGGGTGACGCCCACTCCCACTCCCACGCCCACCGAGTCGAAGAACCCTCTCGACCCGCTGGGTGTCGGTGACGCGCTCAAGGACCTCCTCGACGGACCGGACAAGGAGACGGCCAGTCCGTCCCCCAGCGCCACCACAGAGGCTCCGAAGCCCGCGGAGAGCGCCACCACCAAGCCCGTCGAAGAGGCCACCAAGCCCGTCGAGGAGGCCACGGAGGCAGCGGAGGACAAGGTCGACGAGACCGCCGACGCCATCCGTGACGCCGCCGACAAGGCGGGCAAGGACGTCGAGGAGCTCGAGGACGGCGCCAAGGGCCTCGACCCGGTCAAGGACGAGGACATCCCGGACGGCGCCAAGGAGCGCTTCCCGTGCCCGACCGCCGACCCCGAGGCGCTCGCAGCGGCCGACCTGGAGCAGGGCATCCCGCTGCTCCCGAACGACCCGTGGATCCTCGAGTCGTCCAGGCTCACGCTCAACGGGCTGGACTACAAGGGCATCGTCGAGGTGAGGAAGGGTGACGGCAGCACGAAGAAGGTGCTGAAGTTCACCGCGAGCTCCATCGACATCAAGGACCTTCACCAGCTCACGACGGGCCCTGGCGGTACCACCGGCCACGTCGAGGCGCGGAGCGGCTCCACGTCCACGATCCGCAACGGCACGGTGACGATGTACACGGAGGAGCTGAAGGGCAACCTCTTCGGCCTCATCCCGATCACCTTCAGCCCGGAGACCCCGCCGCCGCTGAACGTACCGTTCGCGTTCTTCACGAACGTGAAGGTGACCCAGGCAGGACAGTTCGGCGGCACCCTCTCGGTCCCCGGACTGCACAACTACTTCACCGGCGGCGCGAGCTAGCGGGTGATCCGGACCCGTCCGGGAGCCGCAACGACTGCGGGCCGTGCCTCTTCAGGAGGCACGGCCCGCAGTCGTTGCGAGAGGAGGGACGGTCCGCGATAAGGCGCGGACCGTCGGCTCGTCAGTCGCGCTTCTCGCCACCCAGGTGGTGGACCCGGACCATGTTCGTGGTGCCGGCGACACCGGGAGGCGAGCCGGCGGTCATGACCATGATGTCGCCCGTGTTGTAGCGGTTGAGCTTCAGGAGCTCCTCGTCGACCAGGTCGACCATCGCGTCCGTGTTGTTCACGTGCGGCACCACATGGGACTCGACGCCCCAGCTCAGTGCGAGCTGGTTGCGGGTGGACTCGTCCGTGGTGAAGGCCAGGATCGGCTGGGCGGTGCGGTAACGGGAGAGACGGCGGGCGGTGTCACCGGAGGAGGTGAAGGCGACCAGTGCCTTGCCGTCCAGGAAGTCCGCGATCTCGCAGGCCGCGCGCGCGACCGAACCACCCTGGGTGCGGGGCTTCTTGCCCGGCACCAGCGGCTGGAGGCCCTTGGACAGGAGCTCCTCCTCGGCGGCGACGACGATCTTCGACATCGTCCTGACCGTCTCGATCGGGTACGCGCCGACGGAGGACTCCGCCGAGAGCATGACCGCGTCCGCACCGTCCAGGATCGCGTTGGCGACGTCGGACGCCTCGGCGCGGGTCGGCCGGGAGTTGGTGATCATCGACTCCATCATCTGGGTCGCCACGATCACCGGCTTGGCGTTGCGGCGGCACAGCTCGATGAGGCGCTTCTGCACCATCGGGACCTTCTCGAGCGGATACTCGACGGCGAGGTCGCCGCGGGCGACCATCACGGCGTCGAAGGCGGCGACGACGCCCTCCATGTGCTCGACGGCCTGCGGCTTCTCGACCTTGGCGATGACGGGGACCCGGCGGCCCTCCTCGTCCATCACCTTGTGCACGTCCTTGACGTCCTCGGCGTCCCGGACGAAGGACAGCGCGACCATGTCGCAGCCCATCCGCAGGGCGAACCGCAGGTCCTCGACGTCCTTCTCGGACAGGGCGGGCACGTTGACCGCCGCACCGGGGAGGTTGATCCCCTTGTGGTCGGAGATGACACCGCCCTCGATGACGATGGTGGTGACGCGCGGGCCGTCGACGGAGACGACCTTGAGCTCGACGTTGCCGTCGTTGATCAGGATCGGGTCACCCTTGGCGACGTCGCCGGGCAGACCCTTGTAGGTCGTACCGCAGATCGACTTGTCGCCGGCCACGTCCTCGGACGTGATGACGAACTCGTCCCCGCGGACCAGCTCGACGGGGCCCTCGGCGAACTTCGCCAGGCGGATTTTGGGGCCCTGCAGGTCGGCGAGCACGCCGACCGCGCGGCCGGTCTCGGCGGCGGCCTTGCGGACCCGGTCGTAACGGCCTTGGTGCTCCTCGTGGGTACCGTGACTGAAGTTGAAACGGGCCACACTCATGCCGGCCTCGATCAGAGCGACGAGCTGCTCATGCGAGTCGACGGCGGGACCGAGGGTGCAGACGATTTTGGAACGGCGCATGAGGCGGATCCTATCGGTTTGTTTCGCTGCGGAATATTCCGTCTGGTGGAAGATACAAAGGGGCGCGGGCCCGCTCAGTTGTGGACCAGTGCGAAGGTCTGGCCGGCGATCTCCAGCTCCTCGTCCGTCGGCACCACGGCGACCGCCACCCGTGCGTCGACGGGGGAGATCAGCCGCGGTTCACCGGACCGCACGGCGTTGAGATCCGCGTCCACCGCCAGGCCGAACCCCTCCAGTCCCGCGATCGCAGCCTCCCGTACGGGAGCCGCGTTCTCCCCGACCCCCGCCGTGAACACCACGGCATCCACCCGGCCGAGGACCGCCGAATAGGCGCCGATGTACTTCTTCAGCCGGTGGATGTAGATGTCGAACGCGAGCGTGGCACGCTCGTCGCCCTCGTCCACCCGGCGCCGGATCTCCCGCATGTCGTTGTCGCCGCAGAGGCCGACCAGGCCGCTCTTCTTGTTCAGCAGGACATCGATCTCGTCCACCGACATGCCCGCGACCCTCTTGAGGTGGAAGGTGACGGCCGGATCGATGTCTCCCGAACGCGTACCCATCACCAGCCCTTCCAAGGGGGTCAGTCCCATGGACGTCTCCACGCACCGGCCGCCGGCGACCGCCGAGGCCGAGGCGCCGTTGCCCAGATGCAGCACGATCACGTTCACGTCGGCCACCGGCCTGCCCAGCAGCTCGGCCGTCCTGCGCGAGACGTACGCGTGGGAGGTGCCGTGGAAGCCGTAGCGGCGGATGCGGTGCGCGTCGGCCGTCTCCACGTCGATCGCGTACCGCGCGGCGTGCTCCGGCATCGTCGTGTGGAACGCCGTGTCGAAGACGGCGACCTGCGGCAGGTCCGGGCGCAGTGCCTGTGCCGTACGGATCCCGGTGATGTTCGCGGGGTTGTGCAGCGGGGCCACCGGGACGAGCCGTTCGATCTCGGCCAGTACCTCGTCGGTGATCACGGTGGGCTCGCTGAACCTCAGCCCGCCGTGCACCACCCGGTGGCCGATGGCCACGAGTTCGGGGGAGTCCAGGCCGAGCCCGTCGGCCGCCAGCTCCTCGGCCGCGGCCTTCAGCGCCTGCTCGTGGTCGGCGATCCTTCCGGTGCGCTCACGGGGTCCGCCGCCGGCCGAGGGGGTGTGCACCAGCCGGGAGGTCTCCTCCCCGATCCGCTCGACCAGACCGGTCGCGAGCCGCACCCGTTCACGCATGTCCAGGAGCTGGTACTTGACCGACGAGGAGCCCGAGTTGAGGACGAGCACGCGGCCCGCCCCGCCGGTGGTGCGGTCGGTGGTCATCGGGTTCGCTCCTCGTCCTGCGCCTGGATGGCCGTGATGGCCACGGTGTTGACGATGTCCTGGACGAGGGCGCCGCGCGACAGGTCGTTGACCGGCTTGCGCAGCCCTTGCAGGACCGGGCCGACCGCGACGGCCCCGGCCGAGCGCTGCACGGCCTTGTAGGTGTTGTTGCCGGTGTTGAGGTCCGGGAAGATCAGTACGGTCGCCCGCCCCGCCACCTCGGACGCCGGCAGCTTGGTCGCCGCGACGGACGGCTCGACCGCCGCGTCGTACTGGATGGGGCCCTCGATCCTCAGGTCGGGATGCGAGGCGCGTACCCGCTCGGTCGCCTCCCGCACCTTGTCGACGTCGGCGCCCGTGCCCGAGGTGCCCGTCGAGTACGACAGCATCGCGATCCGCGGGTCCACGCCGAAGCGCGCCGCGGTGACCGCCGACTGCACGGCGATGTCCGCGAGCTGCTCCGCGTCCGGGTCCGGATTGACCGCGCAGTCGCCGTACACCAGGACCCTGTCGGCGAGGCACATGAAGAAGACCGAGGAGACGATCGAGGCATCCTGCTTCGTCTTGATGATCTCGAAGGCGGGGCGGATGGTCGCCGCGGTGGAGTGCACCGAGCCGGAGACCATGCCGTCGGCCAGCCCTTCCTGGACCATCAGGGTGCCGAAGTAGTTGACGTCCGCGACGACGTCGTGGGCGAGTTCCACGGTCACACCGCGGTGCGCGCGCAGCAGGGCGTACTGCTCGGCGAAGCTCTGGCGCAGCTCGGAGGTCTGCGGGTCGATCAGCTGGGTCCCGGCGAGATCGATGCCGAGGTCGGCGGCCTTCTTGCGGATGACGTCCACGTCGCCGAGGAGCGTCAGATCGCAGACGTCCCGGCGCAGCAGCACATCGGCGGCACGCAGGACGCGCTCCTCCGCGCCCTCGGGCAGGACGACCCGGCGCCGGTCCGAGCGGGCCTGTTCCAGCAGCTCGTGCTCGAACATCATCGGGGTGACCCGGCCGCTGCGGGCCACGGAGATCCCCTCCAGCAGGGCGCCGGTGTCCACGTGGCGTTCGAAGAGGCCGAGCGCGGTCTCCGCCTTGCGGGGCGTAGTCGCATTCAACTTGCCTTCCAGGGCGAAGAGTTCGGCCGCCGTGGGGAAGGATCCGCCGGTCACCGCGATGACCGGGGTGCCCGGTGCGAGGCGGGTGGCCAGCCTGAGTATCTCCTCGCCGGGACGCTCGTCCAGTGTCAGCAGGAGGCCCGCGATGGGCGGGGTGCCCGCACTGTGCGCGGCGAGGGCACCGATGACCAGGTCCGCGCGGTCGCCGGGGGTGACGACCATGCAGCCCGGGGTCAGTGCCTTGAGGAGGTTCGGCAGCATCGCGCCGCCGAAGACGAAGTTCAGCGCGTCCCTGGCGAGGCCCGAGTCGTCGCCGAGCAGAACCGTTCCGTCCAGCGCCGCGGTGATCTGGGCGACGGTCGGAGCGGAGAGCGCCGGATCGTCAGGCAGTACCGAGCAGGGGACCGGCAGCGTGGCCGCGAGCCGCTCGGCCATGGCGGCCCGGTCCTCGGAGGCCACCCGGTTCACGATCATCGCCAGGACATCGCAGCCCAGACCGGCGTACGCACGGTAGGCGTTGCGTGTCTCGGCCCGTACCGACTCGGCGTCCTGGCCCCCGCCGCCGACCACAGCGATCACCGAGGCACCGAACTCGTTGGCGAGCCGGGCGTTGAGCGCGAGCTCGTCCGGGAGCTGGGTGGCGGCGAAATCGGTGCCGAGGACCAGCACCACCTCGTAGTCGCGTGACACCCGGTGGAAGCGCTCGACGAGCCGGGAGACCAGCTCGTCGGTACCCTGCTCCGCCTGGATGGCGGAGGCCTCGTGGTAGTCCAGCCCGTAGACGGTCTCCGGGCTCTGCGAGAGCCGGTAGCGGGCCCGCAGCAGCTCGAACAGCCGGTCGGGTCCGTCATGGACCAGCGGACGGAACACTCCGACCCGGTCCACCTGACGCGTCAGTAGCTCCATGACTCCCAAGTCGACGACCTGTCGGCCGTCTCCCCGGTCGATCCCGGTCACGTACACGCTGCGCGCCACGCGTGCTCTCCCGTCCTGGCTGGCTGGCATTGCCCTCTTGACGATACCTACCGAGACGGGTAAATCGCCCACCGGGCGGTACCCGCGCACGGCCCGTCCAGGGCCCCTGCCCGGACCCGCCCACGACCCGTGCCGCCCCCGCACCGGAGCGGTCGCGGGCGTGAACCCGGACGGTCGCAGGCAGGAGACCGGAGCGGCCGGAAGGTGAGACCGGAGCGGCCGGAAGGTGAGACCGGAGCGCTCGGAAGCGCGAGTGCCGGACCGGGCGTGGGACAATCGTCTTGGCTCACGGTACGGGGGTTTGTCGAGCGGCCCCCGACATGCATGGCCCCAGCGAGCAGGAGACAGAGCACGATGCGCATCGGAATTCTCACCGCAGGCGGCGACTGCCCAGGCCTCAACGCCGTGATCCGGTCGGTCGTGCACCGTGCCGTCGTGGGTCACGGCGATGAGGTCATCGGGTTCGAGGACGGGTTCAAGGGCCTGCTCGACGGGCATTACCGGCCCCTCGACCTCAACGCGGTGAGCGGCATCCTGGCACGTGGCGGCACGATCCTCGGTTCGGCGCGGCTGGAGCGCGACCGGCTGCGCGAGGCCGCCGAGAACTGTGAGGAGCTGTCCCGCCGTTACGGCATCGACGCCCTCATCCCGATCGGCGGCGAGGGCACACTCACGGCCGCCCGGATGCTCTCGGACGCCGGAATGCCCGTCGTGGGCGTCCCGAAGACGATCGACAACGACATCTCCGCCACCGACCGGACCTTCGGCTTCGACACGGCCGTGGGGGTCGCCACCGAGGCCATAGACCGCCTGAAGACGACCGCCGAGTCGCACCAGCGGGTCATGGTCGTCGAGGTGATGGGCCGCCACGCGGGCTGGATCGCGCTGGAGTCCGGAATGGCCGGCGGTGCCCACGGCATCTGCCTCCCGGAGCGGCCCTTCCAGGTCGAGGACCTCGTCAAGATGGTCGAGGAGCGCTTCGCACGCGGCAAGAAGTTCGCCGTCATCTGCGTCGCCGAGGGCGCGCACCCGGCCGAGGGCTCGATGGCGTACGCCAAGGGTGAGATCGACCAGTTCGGCCACGAGCGCTTCCAGGGCATCGGCAACCGCCTCGCCGTCGAGCTGGAGAGGCGGCTCGGCAAGGAGGCCCGGCCGGTCATTCTCGGCCATGTGCAGCGCGGTGGCACGCCGACCGCGTACGACCGGGTGCTCGCGACCCGCTTCGGGTGGAACGCGGTGGAGGCCGTCCACCGCGGCGATTTCGGCCGGATGACGGCCCTGCGCGGCTCCGACATCGCCATGGTGCCGCTCGCCGACGCCGTCACCCGCCTGAAGACCGTGCCCAGCGACCGCATGTACGAGGCCGAGTCGGTCTTCTGACCGGAACGGGCCGGCCGGTCCTGCGGCCGGAGCCGTGTTCCGGTCACCCGGTCCGGAACGCGGCGCGCGCCGGCCGGACGGGCCGGCTCAGATGCCCGCCGTGCGCCAGAACTGCTCGACCACCCGGTCCAGGAACGCCCGCCCGGCGTCGCCCGACGCCCCGGACCGCTCCCGGCCCGTGCTGTCCCAGCTCAACGTCGTCACCATCAGGGCCTGGTAGTCGCTCTGCAGCTGCTCCAGCACGTCCTGCACCAGGACCCGGTCCAGCGGTACGAGCTTGGCCACCGGCCGGACGTACGCCTGCCAGCGCGTCGTCACCGCCCGGTTCAGCAGCTCCGCCATCTCCTCGTTGCGGCCGGTCGCCGTGACGAACTGCGCGGCCGACATGTCCAGGGCCTCGCAGAGCGTCGTGGCCTGGCGTTCGTTGCCGCGCCAGCGGCCCGAATCCTCCATCCGCTGATACGCGGCACCGGTCATCCCGAGCTCCCGCGCGAGGTCGTCCAGGGTGACGTCCCGGGCCAGCCGGTGCTCGCGCAACGTGATCGCGGCGGCCAGCAGTTCACCGGGCGCGCACCACAGCACACCGGCGAGCGCCATGAGTTCGCGTTCGCCGGGCAGGGCGACACCGCGCTCCCAGGCCATCACGGTCTCGGCGGTGATCTGGAGTCCGTACTGGGCGCCGAGCCCGTACGCAACATGTCCGGGAGCCATTCCCAGCGCCTCGCGCAGGCGGCGCGCGGCGGGGGCATTGAAGGGTGGAGTGGGTTGCACGGCCCCACCGTAGGAGCACGGGAACGGCCTGGCTACAGGCTGTTCCTCACAGTTCACCCTTCGTATGATCCTCCTAGGAGGGGGCGCTCCCCGATCTTCATGCGGTCAGCGAGTTTCGGCCACCCACCGGTAACGCAGCTCCGGCCGCCCCACGTGGCCGTAGCTCGGCCTGCGCTCGGCGCGGCCGGCCGTCACCAGATGCTCCAGATACCGGCGCGCGGTGATCCGGGAAATCCCCAGTTCCTCCCCGGCGGCCGCCGCAGTCACCCCGTCCGGGGACTCCCGCAGGGCCCGGGTCACCGTCTCCAGCGTCGGACCGCTCAGTCCCTTGGGCAGGGCTGCCGGGTCCGAGATCCGCAGCGCGCCCAGCGCCCGGTCCACCTCCTCCTGGCCGCTCGCCTCACCGGCCGCCGCCCGGAACTCGGCGTAGCGCACCAGCCTGTCGCGGAGGGTGGGATAGGTGAACGGTTTCAGCACGTACTGCACGACCCCGAGCGACACGCCTTCCCGCACCACCGCCAGATCGCGGGCGGACGTCACCGCGATGACATCCGCACCGTGTCCGGCCGCCCGCAGGGCCCGCAGGAGCTGGAGTCCGTGTCCGTCGGGCAGGTACAGGTCGAGCAGCAGCAGATCCACCGGCATCCGGTCCAGCGCCCGCACGGCCTCCGCCCGGGTGTGGGCGACGGCGGCGACTTCGAAGCCGGGTACCCGGCCCACGTACAGCTGATGGGCGTCGGCGGCCACCGGGTCGTCCTCCACGACCAGCACCCGGATCATGCCCGGACCGCCTGCACCGGCCGGCCGGTCAGGGGCAGCCGCACCGTGAACTCCGCGCCGCCGTCCTCGCCCCGGCCGAGGACGACCGTCCCGCCGTTGCGCAGGACTGCCTGCCGCACCAGCGCCAGCCCGAGCCCCCGGTCCGCACCGTGCGTCGTCCAGCCGCGCCGGAACACCTCGTCCACGTCGTCCGGGCCGACTCCCGGCCCGGTGTCGGCGACCCTCAGCAGCAGCTCACCCCCGTCGGTGAGCGCGGTGACGGTGACCCGTGGCCGCGTCGCGCCGCGCTGGGCGGGTACGGGCACGCCGCCTCCCGCTCCCGTCTCCGACGCGGCGTCCACCGCGTTGTCGATCAGATTGCCCAGGACCGTCACCAGGTCGCGCGGCGCGAGAGCCGGCGGCAGAGCCCCGTCGTCGATCAGGCTGTCCTCCGCGAGCACGAGCTCCACACCGCGCTCGTTGGCCTGCGCCGCCTTGCCGAGCAGCAGTGCGGCCAGCACCGGCTCGGCGACCGCCCCGACGACCCGGTCGGTGAGGACCTGCGCCAGCTCCAGCTCCGACGTCGCGAAGTCCACCGCCTCCTCGACCCGGCCCAGCTCGATCAGCGACACCACGGTGTGCAGCCGGTTGGCCGCCTCGTGTGCCTGGGAGCGGAGCGCCTGCGTGAAGCCGCGTTCCGAGTCGAGCTCGCCGGACAGGGCCTGCAGCTCCGTGTGGTCCCGCAGCGTCACCACCGTGCCGCGCTTCTCCCCACCCACGACGGGGCTGGTGTTGAGGAGGATGACCCGGTCCGCGGTCAGATGGACCTCGTCGACCCGCGGCTCGGACGCCAGGAGGGCCCCGGTCAGCGGCGCGGGGAGGGCGAGCTCGTCGACCTTCCGCCCGACCGACCCCGGCGCCAGCCCCAGCAGCTCCCGTGCCGCGTCGTTGATCAGCGCGATCCTGCGCTGCCCGTCCAGCATCAGCAGCCCCTCGCGCACCGCGTGCAGGGTGGCTTCGTGGTAGTCGTGCATCCGGCCGAGCTCGCGGGCGTTCATCCCGTGCGTGTGCCGGCGCAGCCTGGCGTTGATCACGTACGTGCCGACCCCGCCGAGCGCCAGGGCCGCCCCCGCCGCCATGCCCAGGGCGCCGAGCTGTTCGCGGACCTGGTTGGAGACCCGGTCGACGGTGATGCCGGCGCTGACCAGACCGACGATCCTGCCCCCGTCCCGGATCGGCGTGACGACCCGTATCGACGGCCCCAGGGTGCCGGTGTACGTCTCCGTGAAGGTCTCACCGCGCAGGGCCGGGGCGGTGTTCCCGATGAAGGTCCTGCCGATCTCCGACGGGTGCGGATGGGTCCAGCGCACCCGGTTCGGATCCATGATCGTGACGAAGGTGATGCCGGTGTCCTCGCGGACCCGCTCCGCGTACGGCTGGAGCACGGCGGACGGGTTCGGGGTGCGGATCGCTTCCCGCACGGACGGGGATCCGGCCATGGCGAGGGCGGCGGCCCGTACCTGCCGGTCCGCGGTCTCCTCCGCCTGCGCCCGGCCGGAGGCGTACGCGAAGAAGGCGCACCCGGCCACGACAGCCGCCACGAGCAGGGCCTGCATCGCGAAGAGCTGGCCGGCCAGGCTGCGGGGGAGCGTACGGGACAGGCGCATGGCCCCCAGTCTGCACGGCGGGACCCGCCTGCCCAAGGTGGCTCGAAAGCGTCCGTGAACGATATGAACGCAACGGTGACCGCGGTCACAGGGGAGTGAATAGTCACCGGGGCCCCCTGGGACGGGGGAGCGACCGCAACCCCGAGGAGACCACCGTGGCAGAGAAAGTCGCACGACGGGACCGAACGCACTATCTCTACCTGGCCGTGATCGCCGCCGTGGTGCTGGGCATCACGGTCGGCTTCGTCGCTCCGGGCGTGGCCGTGGAGCTCAAGCCCATCGGCGCCGGGTTCGTCAACCTCATCAAGATGATGATCTCGCCGATCATCTTCTGCACGATCGTGCTGGGCGTCGGCTCCGTTCGCAAGGCCGCCAAGGTCGGCGCCGTCGGCGGTCTCGCCCTCGGGTACTTCCTGGTGATGTCGACCGTCGCCCTGGCCATCGGCCTGGTCGTCGGCAACATCCTGGAGCCCGGTTCCAGCCTCCACCTCACCGACGCGGCACGCGCCGCCGGTGAGGAGCAGGCGGCGGGGGCGAGCGAGTCCACGGTGGACTTCCTGCTCGGCGTCATCCCGACCACCATGGTCTCGGCGTTCACCGAGGGCGAGGTGCTGCAGACCCTGCTCATCGCCCTGCTCGCGGGCTTCGCCCTGCAGGCCATGGGTTCGGCAGGCGAACCCGTCCTGCGCGGCATCGGCCACATCCAGCGCCTCGTGTTCCGCATCCTCGCCATGATCATGTGGGCGGCCCCGGTCGGTGCGTTCGGAGCGATCGCCGCGGTGGTCGGCGAGACCGGCGTGGACGCGCTGAAGTCCCTCGCGATCATCATGGTCGGCTTCTACGTCACCTGTGCGCTCTTCGTGTTCGTGATCCTGGGCGCGATCCTGCGGGTGGTGGCGGGGGTCAACATCTTCTCCCTGCTGAAGTACCTGGGCCGCGAGTTCCTGCTGATCCTCTCCACCTCCTCCTCCGAGTCGGCCCTGCCGCGGCTGATCGCGAAGATGGAGCACATGGGCATCAGCAAGCCCGTCGTCGGCATCACCGTGCCGACCGGCTACTCCTTCAACCTCGACGGCACCGCGATCTACCTGACGATGGCCTCGCTGTTCATCGCCAACGCGACGGGCGACCCGCTGAGCATCAGCGAGCAGATCTCGCTCCTGATCTTCATGGTGATCGCCTCGAAGGGCGCCGCGGGCGTCACCGGTGCCGGACTGGCCACCCTCGCGGGCGGCCTGCAGTCCCACCGCCCCGAACTGGTCGACGGCGTCGGGCTGATCGTCGGCATCGACCGCTTCATGAGTGAGGCACGCGCCCTGACCAACTTCGCGGGCAACGCGGTCGCCACGGTGCTGGTCGGCACCTGGACCAAGGAGATCGACCGGGCCCGGGTGGACGAGGTCCTCTCCGGCTACCTGCCGTTCGACGAGAAGATGATCGTGGACGAGGGTCCCGCGGACCCGCACGTCCCGGACCCGCATGTCCCCGACGCCAGGGACGGCGGCGAGGAGCGGCCCTCGCTGGTGAAGGCGTAGGGCGCAGGTTCGTGAGGGCGGCCGGTGCGGTGTCCGCACCGGCCGCCCCCGCGTTCTCCGGGTGCCCCTCGGCTTTCGTGCCGGCGACGGCGTACGTGGGTCTGCCCAGCGGCAGCCATCGAGGGACGATGCCCCCGATGGGGACACCGTCCCTCGTGAGGGGTGACCGTCTCGCGGCCCGGGCGGGCCCGGGCCCTCAGCCGAACGGGATGTGGACGACCGACTGGTTGCCGACGCCCACGGTGCCCGCACCGTTGCCGATCGCGTTCCAGATCTCGACCTTCACCGTGCCGTTGGCCAGGTTGCCGTGGCTGCCGGTGGAGGACTTGAGGCCCTTGGCCTGGGTGTAGTGCTCGTACCCGTTGACGGGATCGGTGGCGAAGTAGTTGAACGTCTCCGTACGGTCCCAGGTCCCGTCACCCGTGCGGTCGTAACTCACCCGCACCTGTTGGCCGTTGGCGACGGTGGTGCCCGAGTCCGCGAACACGTCGAACTGGGTGGCCCCTCCGTCGTACGTCCGGGTGATGCCCGTCGCGGTGAAGGTCTGCGGGCTGTGCGGGGTGCCGTCGTAGTTGCCGCCGCCCGCCGAAGCGACCGTCACGGACGAGGCGGCGGACTGGACGGCGCCGAGGCCTCCGCCGCTGCGCAGGGCGAGGGTGGAGGAGCCGGACGGCGGCTCGGTGGTTCCGCCGCCGCCCTTGGTCCAGACGCCCACGTAGTCCACCAGCATGGGGCGGCCCGGCACCGTTGCCGCGGTCGGGGTGGGGCCGCCGAGTGCGTTCGGGAAGGCGCCGCCGATCGCGAGGTTCAGCAGGAGGAAGTACCCGGCGTGGTCGGTCATGTTCGCCCACGTCCCGGCGTCCAGCTGGCTCTGGGTGACGCTGTGGAAGAGCTGGCCGTCCACGTACCAGCGCAGTGCGTTGGGGGTGACGGCGCGGTCCCACTCGAAGCGGTACGTGTGGAAGGCGGACTGGCAGCTCGCGCCGGGGCAGGTGCGGCTGTTGCCGAGGCCGGTGGTCTCGTTGCAGGGGCCGCCCGGGTTGACCCCGCAGTGGAGCACGCCCCAGACGGAGTTGATCCCGTTGACGTTCTCCATGATGTCGAACTCGCCGATGCCCGGCCAGTTCCAGTAGTTGCCGCGGTACGGGGAACCGAGCGCCCAGAAGGCGGGCCAGTAGCCCAGGGCCGCGTTGCCGGTGACGTTCGGCATCTGGACGCGGCCCTCGATGCGCAGGGTTCCGCCCGCCGGGGCCTTGAAGTCCGCCCTCCTGGTCTCGATGCGCCCGGAGGTCCAGTTGCCCGCGCCGTCGCGGAGCGGGGTGATGCGGAGGTTGCCGCTGCCGTCGAGGCTGACGTTGTCGGGGCTCGCGGTGTAGTTCTGGACCTCCCCGGTGCCCCAGTTGCCGGGGCCGCCGGGGTAGCCGTGACCTGTGTCGATCTGCCAGTTCGCGGAGGACGGCAGGCTGCGGTTCGCGCCGTTGAAGTCGTCGCTCCACTGCAGGTTCCACCCGGGGGTGGTCGGCACATCACCGCGGGCGGGCCCGGATCCGGCGACGGTGATCACCCCGGCGAGGGTGAGGGCCAGGGCGGTGAGGGCGGAGAGGACGGTCGTACGTCTGTGGGGGATCGTGCGGCTCGTACGCAAGGGAACCTCCGGTGGGGGCGTGCTGGGAAGGTTGCTTTTGAGAGCGCTCTCACAGGTATTTAGATGCACCCGGGGCCGCCGTCAATGGCCCTGGCCGCTCCACTTCGCGACGAGCACGCTGCCCCGTCCCGTCCGGCGCCCTTGCCTTGACGCCGACGTCAAGGACTACCGTCGTCGTATGCGAATCGGGGAACTGGCCGAACGCGCCGGGACGACGACACGGACGCTGCGGTACTACGAGTCGCGCGGCCTGCTGCACGCACGCCGCGCGGAGAACGGCTACCGCACGTACGACGAGGGCGACCTGCGTCTGATCCAGCAGATCCGGACCCTCCAGGACTTCGGGTTCGACCTGGAGGAGACCCGCCCCTTCGTCGACTGCCTGCGCGCAGGCCACCCTGCGGGCGACGCCTGCCCCGCGTCCCTGGCCGTCTACCGCCGCAAGCTCGACGAGCTCGACTCGCTCATCGGGCAGCTGCAGACGGTGCGGACCGAGGTGGGCGCACAGCTTGCACGCGCCGAACTGGAGGCGGCCGCCGAGCAGCCCGGCGGCCCCGAACCACGATGTGAACTGGGAGGATGACAGATGATCCACGCAGAAGGTGTCGCCGAGATCACCGATACGACATTCGACGAGGAGGTCCTGGGAGCGGCCCTCCCGGTCCTGGTCGAATTCACCGCGGACTGGTGCGGTCCCTGCCGCCAGCTCGCCCCGGTGCTCAGCGCGATCGCGGCGGAGGAGGCCGGCCGAATCAAGGTCGTCCAGCTGGACGTGGACGCCAACCCCGGCATCACGAGCCGCTACGCGGTGCTGTCGATGCCGACGCTGATGGTGTTCCGGGACGGCGAACCGGTGAAGTCGATGGTCGGCGCCCGCCCGAAGCGCCGCCTGCTCCAGGAGTTGGATGACGTCCTGGCGGCGGTCTGACACCCGCGCCCGCGTTCACGCAACCGCCGACGGCCCTCCTGCAGAGACGGGCCGACATGCTCTTCGTGCCCGCCTCCGAAAGGGTTCAGCGCGGGAGGTGGGCCATAACGAACACCCGGGAAGAGTGGTACGGGTACTGATCACCGTCAAATCGTCAGGTGCCGAACGAGGGGAATACCCCTGAAGGATCCCCCCCCACCGCCCCGCTCGAACTCCGGGCAGGACAGTGGTGTGGGGCGCAGCCGTCTCAGGCCGCAGTGGACGGTCCGGTGGTGCGGCGGAATTCGGCGTCGATGCGCTGTGCTTCCTCGAGCTGGTCCTCGAGGATGACAATGCGACAGGCCGCCTCGATCGGGGTGCCTTGGTCAACGAGTTCCCGGGCGCGGGCCGCGATACGCAACTGGTAACGCGAGTAGCGGCGGTGGCCGCCCGCGGAGCGCAGTGGAGTGATGAGTCGGGCCTCGCCGATGGCGCGCAGGAAGCCCTGGGTGGTGCCGAGCATCTCAGCGGCTCGGCCCATGGTGTAGGCGGGGTAGTCGTCGTCGTCGAGACGTCCGAAGGAGTCGTCTGCTGTCACTGGCACCTCTTCTGCTGGAACGCGTGGAGGGGCCCCGGTGCCATGCTGCACCGGGGCCCCGAAGGAACTGCTACACCATCCGCCGGCCCTGAAACTGCGCCGGCCTGTTGTTTCCGCCGACCCGACCCAAATGCTGTGGTCGGGGGTGCGGGGATCGCGGTTGCTTGACCGGAGACCACCTCACTATCGATGTCCTGCGGTACCCGGGCTCAAGGCTTCCGCCCGGGCGATCCTGATGGCGCCTGATTCCTCCGTTCATCCCTCTGGGATCAATCACTTACTGCTGGTACTGCGATCCTGCGTACTGCCGGTACTGCGAACTGTGATGCGTACAACTCGGTGACCTTGTGCAAGCGCCACACTTTCGGCAGCCAGCCCCGTCGCCCGTCCTGCGTCTGCTCTGGCTTGGAACCCCACTGCCGAACCTCCCGATGCGCGCGCCGCAGCCATGCGCCTTCACCGAGGAACCACTCACTGACATCACTGCTGGATTTCGCGAACTGCACTTGCGGGTACTGCTACTGCGGTCCTGCTCATGGCGGCCCCTGATCACTGCGGGCCACCCGGTCCGGTCGCCAGCCCCGTCGCCGCACTACAAAACCCTGGCTTCGAAACTCCACCACCAAACCGTCCTGCGAACTGCAACTACCTCTACTGCTGCCAGGCAGTTCGTCCCTGCCCGGCCCTGCTGTCCTTCTGGCTACGGGAGAAACCATAACCACACCACCATCTGATGTCTAGCTCGGCCGACACAGATTTTTCAGTGTTCAGGCCAGAGGTAACCTGCGACTGAGAGCCGCATGGGCACTCGCCTCTCCGACCAGCGGCAGGCCCGGGAGTTCCTGCGGCAGCACGAGCGTTCTGCTGCTGCAGAGCGAGGACGTGGCACGGTTTCGCGACGACCTCACCATCACCCGGGTGGCAGCCTCCCGGGCTGGCCGGACCGTTCGTGCTGAGTCGCCAGCGGACGGGGCAAGTCGCCTTGGCCAGGTCCGAAGCCGTCTTCAACCCGCGGACTTCGACGACGAGGCACGCCGCCCATCGCGCCGTAGACGCTGCAGCGGACGGAGTGCCCGGCTCTGCGGCGTAGCCCGAAGCTCACGATGACCAGCGTGGGCGAGCTCACAGGTGCTCGCAGTGCCCTCGGCGAAGCGGGTTCCGCGGGTGCTGACGCACCGGACGGGGCCTCACACCACGATCGGGGGACTCTCGATCTCGTGGCTTCCAGTACCCCGGATCCACCCTGTGTGCGCCCGTACCGCAACGCCCGTACCGGCTACGGCAAGACGCCTCCGTGGCCTGATGAAGGCAGTTCGGGGGCGGTGGCCCTGCTGCCCGTGGCGGCAGTTCCGTCGGGTACGGGCCGAGGTCTGCCGGCCCCACGCCTCACGTCACTTCTTGCGGACGGCCATCGTCACTGCGAGAGCCAGGGACGCGAACAGTACCGCCACCACGAACGAGGCGAAGAAGAGCACCTGGACCCACCCCGCGTTCGCGCCGGTGACCGCGCCGCTCACGGACACGCACGTCACCTCCGGAGGGAAGACCTGTCTGCGCACGTCGCCGCAGGAGTTGGGCAGGTCGTCGTTGATCGCATACGCCTTGATCCAGCTCAGGCCCCAGGCGATGAGGAAGACGACGGACGCGGCTGCGGCGATGCCCCACAGCTGACTCGGGCCGGCCGGCGATGCTTCGGGCTGCCCCGTGTGTGTCATGGGCAGAGGGTATCCGCAGGCGTGCGGCGCGCGTCCGTGGTCGCGTGCGACAGACCGCTCCGGGCATCCGGCGCGGCAAACCCTGGACCGCAGGAGGCTCGTCGACCATACTTCCAGCATTGCTATGCTCGCTAATGTTCACAGTCGGCTTCTGGCGTGCAATTTCACGCACCGCGTTCGAGTGCCGTCGTCACTGGCCCGCTTGCCCTCCGAGGAGTCGTCCCCCATGTCCATCACAGCGTCGTCCCGCACCGGTGTCGAGATCGCCTCGCAACCGGACACCTGGCTCCAGGCCGTGGAGTCCCTCGGCCTCTTCTCCGACGTCCTGCCGCGGCGAGGCGAACGTGTCGCCGTCGTCGGATGCGGAACGTCCTGGTTCATGGCCCTCGCCTATGCGGAGCTGCGTGAGAGCGGTGGCCACGGCGAGACCGACGCCTTCGCCGCCTCGGAGTTCCCGCACGGACGCACCTACGACCGGGTCCTCGCGATCAGCCGGTCGGGAACCACGACCGAGGTACTGGACCTCCTGACGCGTCTGAAGGGCACCACACGGACCGGAGCGATCACCGCGGATCCGGGGTCTCCGGTCATGCGGACGGCCGACGGTGTCGCCGTGCTCGAATTCGCCGACGAGGAGTCGGTGGTGCAGACGCGTTTCGCCACCACCACTCTGGCGCTGTTGCGCGCGCATCTGGAGGCGGAGGGTGCACTTCCGACCGGTACGCATCCGATCGACCGGGCGATCGCGGATGCCCGGCGGGCGATCGCGGTCAGCCTCGACGCAGAAGTGTGCGCCGCCGAGCAGTTCACCTTCCTCGGTACCGGCTGGACCTACGGTCTCGCGCTGGAGGCCGGGCTGAAGATGCGCGAGGCCGCCGGAGCGTGGACGGAGGCGTACCCGGCGATGGAATACCGGCACGGACCGATCAGCATCACCGGTCCGGGCAGGGTCGCCTGGGTGTTCGGCCCGACTCCGCAAGGGCTGGACGACGACGTCGCCCGGGTCGGCGGAACGATCGTCGCCGGTTCGGGGAACGCCACCGGTGATCTGGACCCGTTGGCGGACCTGATCCTGACTCAGCGCCTGGCCGTCCGCCTCGCCGAGGCCCGCGGCTACGATCCCGATCGTCCCCGCAACCTGAGCCGCTCCGTGATCCTCGGCAACCGTCGTGCGTAACACCGGCGACGAACGCGCCTGCGTCATCGCTCTCGACGTGGGCGGCACCAGCATGAAGGGGGCACTGCTCGACCGTGACCTGAAGTTCCTGCGGACCGTGCGACGAGCCACGCCCCGCCGGTCGGGTCCGGACGCGGTGATCACCGAGATAGCCGCAACCCTGCGCAGCCTCGACCGAGACGCGGCGGAACGGGGACTGGCCGTGCGGAGTGCGGGGCTGGCAGTGCCGGGCATCGTCGACGAGGAACGAGCAACAGCCGTCCACTCCGTCAACCTCGGCTGGCGTGACGTGCCGTTGGCCGCTGTCCTCGAAGGAACCTCCGGTCTTCCTGTTGCCCTGGAGCACGACGTGCGTGCCGGGGGAGCCGCCGAATGCCGCCTCGGGGCAGGCCGCGGAGCGCAGAACGTCCTGTTCGTACCGGTCGGGACAGGGATCTCGGCAGCCGTGTTCTGTGACGGGCGGCCGGTTCGCGCCGGCGGCTACGCGGGCGAGCTCGGCCATGTCGTCGTCGAGCCGGACGGAGAAGCCTGCGCCTGCGGCGCCCGGGGATGCCTGGAGACCGTCGCGTCGGCGGCAGCGATCGCCGCGGCGTACGGCGCACGCTCCGGTCGCCAGGTCGACGGCGCGGCCGCGGTCGCCGCACAGCTCTCCCACGGCGACCCCGATGCCCAGGCGGTCTGGGACCGTGCGGTGGAGGCGCTCGCCACAGCCCTGGCGAGCGCCGTGACGCTGCTCGCGCCCGAGGTCGTCGTCCTCGGCGGCGGCCTCGCCGAAGCCGGCAGCCGGCTCCTGGACCCGCTGCGCGCATCCCTCGCCCGGCGGCTCACCTTCCAGCGAAAGCCCGAGCTGGTCCGTGCGGCGCTCGGCGACCTGGCCGGATGCCTGGGCGCGGGGCTTTCCGCATGGCACGCGGCGGACGACACGAGAACGCCTCGCCGCCGGCCGATACCGGCGGTGCCGACGTCGTGATCCTCACCGTCACCCTCAACGCGGCCCTCGACGTCACCTACGACGTCGACGCTCTCGTGCCGCACGGCTCACACCGGGTCAGCAGATCCTTTCAGCGGGCCGGCGGCAAGGGCATCAACGTTGCCCGCGTGCTGTCGGCCCTGGGCCTGCCGACGGCAGTGACCGGGCTCGCGGGCGGCCCGACAGGCCGCGCACTGCGGAGCGACCTGATCGCGGCCGGTCTGCGGGACGAACTGGTAGCCATGCGAGGCGAGTCGCGACGAACGGTCACGGTGGTGTCCCGCGAGGACGGCGATGCCACCGTATTCAACGAGCCCGGACCGCACGTCGACATGCCGGACTGGACGGACTTCACGGGGCGGTTCGCCCAGTTGGTACGCGATGCCCAGGTGGTCGTCCTGTCCGGCAGCCTGCCTCCCGGCCTGCCGTCCGATGCGTACGCGCAACTCATCCGCCGGTCCGCCGAGGCGGGGGCAGCGACGATCCTGGACACCAGCGGACCCGCTCTGCTCGCGGCCCTGGGGGCCCGTCCGACCGTCGTCAAACCCAATGCGGCCGAAATCGCCGAGGCCACCGGCTGCTACGACGCCACCGGCCGCGACGATCCCACGGTCGCCGCCGAAGCCCTGCGGGACCTGGGCGCCCGGTCCGTCGTCGTGTCGAGCGGACCGGAGGGCCTGCACGCCGTCACACCGGGGGGAACCTGGCGCGCCGCACCCCCGCGCCGGCTGACCGGGAACCCGACCGGTGCCGGGGACGCGTGCGTCGCCGCGATCGCCGCCGGGCTCCTCGCGAAGAACCCGTGGCCGAGCATCCTGCGCGAGGCCGTGGCCCTCTCGGCGGCCGCTGTTCCCTGTCCCCTGGCCGGCGACTTCGACGCCGGCGTCCACGACCAGTTCCGCAGCACCGTCTCAGTGGAGAGAACCCATGCCCCTGTCGCCCATTGACGACATCATCAATCCCGCGTACGCCGGTGTTTCGGGCGTCGGGGCATTCAATGTCGTACAGATCGAGCACGCCGAGGCCATCGTGGCCGGAGCGGAGAGCGCCGGACTGCCGGTCATTCTCCAGATCAGCGAGAACACCGCCGGGTATCACGGCTCGCTCGCTCCGATCGGGCTCGCTTCCCTCGCCCTGGCCCGGACGGCCCAGGTCCCGGTCGCGGTCCACCTCGACCATGCGGAATCGGCCGACCTGGTCCGCCAGGCCGTCGAACTCGGCTTCAGCTCGGTGATGTTCGACGCCTCCAAGCTCCCCTACGGCGAGAACGTGGCCGCCACGCGGGACATCACGGACTACTGCCACCGCGCGCATGTCCTGGTCGAAGCGGAACTCGGCGAGGTGGGGGGCAAGGACGGCGCGCACGCCCCCGGTGTGCGCACCGACCCCGACGAGGCCGCGGCATTCGTCGCGGCGACCTCTGTGGACAGCCTCGCCGTCGCTGTCGGCAGTTCGCACGCCATGCTCACCCGCGACGCCGTCCTCGACTTCGAGCTCATCGCGCGTCTGCGGGCCGCTGTCGGCGTTCCCCTCGTCCTGCACGGCTCGTCCGGAGTCGGTGACGCGGCCCTCGCCGAGGCGGTCGCCGCGGGTATGACCAAGGTGAACGTGTCCACGCACCTCAACAAGACCTTCACCCGGACCGTGCGTGAGTACCTCGGCGCGCACCCGGACACCGTCGACCCCCGTAAGTACCTCGGACCCGCACGTGCCGCGGTCGCGGAAGAAGTGGCCAGGCTCCTGCGAGTCCTCGCGTCCGCGCCGGTTCAGATGCTGCCCGGTCCCCGCAGTACATCGAGTACGTAGGGCCGGGAGGCAGCGCCGAGTGCCGCGTCGGCGGCCGGCGAACCCCCGTACAGGAACTGCTCGGAGACCGGCGCCGGACCCTCACCGGGGAAGCGCGGCCGGTGTCCGGCGTCGGTACGGGTGAGAACGCGTACCGGCCGCCCGGCCGCGCGCCGCCGGGCCGCCAGATCATCCGCGCAGCGCAGCGACGGCCACATCGCATCGTCCCCGCCCGCGACGATCAGCAGGTCCGCTGCGGACCGCTCCACCGGGATCGCAGCCGCGCCGAGACGGACGGCGAAGGTGCGCATGCTCGGGGCCGACATCGGCCCAGGTCAGCGAGGTGGGGGAGAGGGCCACCACGGCATCGGTACCGGGATCCAGCACCGAGAGGTGCAGGGCGGCCTCAGCGCCCTTGGAGAGGCCCAGTACGCCGACGCGCCGGGCACCGCGCGACCGGAGCAGTCCGGTCGCGGACACGAAGGTCTCCAGCGGGACTTCGCAGATGCCCGGCGGCTGCCCCGGGCCGCCGAACCAGCGGACCGACAGGGCGGTCAGACCCTCCCGGGCCCGGATCCTGCATCGCTCGGCGTCGATCCGGCCGCTCGACCCGGCCAGGACGAGGACGCCGGGCCCACCTTCCTGTGCCGGAGCGGCGAGGAAGCCCTCGCATGTGCCGCCACGCTCACCGTTGTGCCCAACGGTGAGCGTGCGCTCGACGAGGTTCACCCGCCGGTCAGGCGTCCGCGAGGATCACTGCACGGCTCAGGTGGCGGGGGCTGTCGGGGTCGATGCCGGCGGCCTCGGCGCGGGCGATCGCCAGGCGCTGTACGCGGACCAGCTCGGCCAGCGGGTCCAGGCCGCTCCGGACCCAGCGGGCCCCGGTCGACAGCACCTGGCTGTCGAGCCCTTCCGGCGCGGCGCCGAACATCCAGGTGGCGGTGCCGGTGGTGGAGATGCTGATCGGGCCGTGGCGATACTCCATCGCGGGGTACGACTCCGTCCAGGACAGCGACGCCTCCTTCATCTTGAGCGCGGCCTCGTTGGCGAGACCGGCCGTCCAGCCCCGGCCGAGGAAGGTGAACTGGGTGCAGTCCAGGAGCCCTTCGGGCAGCGGCTCGGCGAGTGCCGTCTCCGCGTCGCGCACCACGTCGTCGGTGTGCAGGCCGAGGTGGGCGCGGAGCAGCGTGAACGCGGTGGTGGCGAACCGGGTCTGCACCACGGACTGTTCGTCGGCGAAGTCGAGCACGATGACCTCGTCGGCCGAGGTCATCACCGGAGTGGTCGGGTCGGCCGTGATCGCGACGGTACGGGTGACGCCGCGGAGCCGGCCCAGCAGGTTCAGCACCTCGGTCGTGGTGCCCGAGCGGGTGAGCGCGACGACGCGGGCGTAGGTGCGGCCGAAGGGGAACTCCGAGGCGGCGAACGCGTCGGACTCGCCCTGCCCGGATTCCTCGCGGAGTGCGGCGTAGGCCTGCGCCATGTAGTACGACGTCCCGCAGCCGACGACGGCGATGCGTTCCCCGGTGGCGGGCAGGGCTGCCGACTGGCTCGGTGCCAGGCCGGCGGCGCGACGCCAGCAGTCCGGCTGGCTGGCTGTCTCGATCTCGACAAATGACACTTATGCACTCCAAACTGGTTTTTAGATGCTCGCTTACGTGTGTTAATTACAGTCTGCAAGCATTATAGAGCATGCTTGTTGCAGATGGCTTGACTCGTCAGAGTCTTGTGCGACGCTTGCGCGTGTCCGGTGACCGCGCTCGAGAGGATGAGTGCTCCGCATCCCGGACCCGTAAGGAGAATTCTCTTGTCCAGGGATGCCCGGTGGAACGAACTGCTGGAACTCGTCGGTAAGAACGGCCGGGTGGATGTCGAGGACGCCGCCAGGACACTGGATGTCTCGGCCGCGACCATCCGCCGCGATCTGGACCAGCTCGCCGAGCAGCACCTGCTCACCCGCACCCGGGGCGGCGCGGTCGCGCACGGCGTCAGTTACGAGCTGGCACTGCGCTACAAGACGGGGCGCCACGCTCCGGAGAAGCAGGCCATCGGCCGTGCCGTCGCCGAACTGGTCGCGGTGGGTGAGGTGGTGGGGCTGACCGGCGGTACCACCATCACGGAGGTGGCCCGTTCGCTCGCGGTGCGCTCCGACCTCGTGGGTGACGGCGCGGCAGGGGTGGCCGGCCAGCCGACCCTGACGATCGTCACCAACGCCCTCAACATCGCCAACGAGCTGGTGATCCGGCCGCAGATAAAGATCGTGGTGACCGGAGGCGTGGCCCGGCCGCAGTCGTTCGAGCTGACGGGCCCGCTGGCCAGTGGCGTGCTGGGTGAGATCACCCTCGACGTCGCCGTGCTGGGCGTCAACGCGATCGACACCGAACGAGGCACGTACGTCCACCACGAGGGCGAGGCCAGCATCAACCGGCTGCTCGCCCAGCAGGCCCAGCGGGTGGTGGTGGCGGCCGACTCCTCGAAGATCGGCAAGCGGGCCTTCGCCAGGGTCTGCGATCTCGGGCAGGTGGACTTCCTGGTCACCGACACCGGTATCACCCCCGAGGCGAGGGCCCGCTTCGCCGAGGTCGGTGTCACCGTCATCGCTGTGTGACGGTGACACCGGCCCGTCCGGCGGGGAGGTCGTTCTCCGAAAGGATCAGCTGCGGGGCGCGGTCCACTCCTGGTCCGCCTGCCCGGTGCAGGCGCGCAGCTCCACGCGGTGCCCGGTCCCGGTCGGCACGTACAGGCACGTGCCGGTCGCATCGTTCACGATCGAGCCGTGTGCGCCGTACGTCCAGGTCGTCAGCGGTCCGGGCGTGCCCGCGCAGGTCGTGATCGTCACCGGGACGACGGTGCCGGGCTGAGCGGGCACGGCGGTCAGGCAGAAGTTGTTCACCAGGCGCAGCGTGCGGTCGGCGCCGTGCACCCAGCCCTGGTCGGTACGCCGGTGGCAGGTCTCGACGACGGCGGCCCGGTTCTCCGCGGCGGCCAGGTCGGCGTCCGAAGCCCATTCGAGCTGGGCGAAGTCCACGCCCTCCACATCGAGGCAGTTGCCCGCACGGTTGGTCACGGCGCCCCGGGCGGAGTTGCCGATGCCCAGCACCTGAGTGCCACCGTCGGGACCGACCGTGCTGGTGACGTTCGCGCAGTTCCCGTTGTTCTCGGGTCGGGTGGCCGTGGCGGTGACCTGGGCGTTGTTCAGGGTGGTGGCCTTGGGCAGGCCGAACGTGGCCGCACTGTAGGGCTGCTGCACGCAGGTGGAGCGGGGCATGCTCCACTCGTAGTACTCGACCCAGTCGACCATGCCGGCCGTACTGATCCCGGTCGCCGGAGTCAGGATGCTGCCCAGCTCGAACGAGGTGTGGGCGGTGGTGTCCTTCACGGTGGCGCCGAACCACCCGCCGCCCTCCGAGGTCACGTCGAACGTGTAGGTGTGGCCGGCCGTCCACGGGACGTTCATCCGGCAGCTGTAGCCGGTTCCCTCACCGCCGAAGTCCTGGCACCAGCTGCCGCTGCTGCCCGGCCTGGCCTGGTTCACGTCCCAGACGGAGAAGAGGAACATCTGTTCCTCGCCCCCGTTGTCCTGCATGCCGATGTAACCGCCGTTTCCCTGGTTGAAGCCGAACTGGTGCGACCAGAAGGTGTGCGAGGTGAAGCCCGGGTCGGCGGTGACCGTGGTTCTCCATGTCACGGAGGACAGGTCCGGAGTCCCGGCGGGGAAGTCGTAGTGGGTGTACGTGCCGGGAGTGGCCCCGACGCCGTCCTCATCGGCGTGTGCCGTGCTCGCCGTGGACATTCCGACACCGGCTGCGAGTGCCAGTGCCGTGAGGGCGCTTCCTGCGATGCGGACTATTCGACCGACGCTGAACGTGGGCGTACGGGAGCTCATGCGGGCTCACCCATCTCTGCTTGATGATGTTGGAAAACATGCCTACTGGTGCAAGTTCGAGCATCGGGTGGCATCCTGGGCCCGCGATGAGCGGCGTGGCAAGACAGTCGACGCCTTCTTCGAGGCGATTCCGTGTCCCATTCGCGGCCTGTCCATGCATCTGACCCGCCTGGCTCCGGTCCTACGGGTGGACGAATGGGACCATCTGCCAAACTTTTGAATGTCTGTAGGTGTTCGTTATCTCTGTGAAATGAACAACTCTTGCCATGGAGGTGCGCTGTCGTGAACTATGTCGATGTCGCCGCGAGGGAGCCGCAGCCGCACCGTCACCGGTGGGCACCGCATCCGCGATCGCGGGACAATCCCTCGCTCCATCAGCCCTGGAGGTGCCTGTGACGATGGCAGATGCGCCGGTCACAGCCGTGCGGTCGCCCGTGCCGCAGCCCCGCGACCCGGACGACGCGGACCGGCCCGCCGGGAAGAAGCGCAAGGAAACCCGACTGCGGAAGCCGCTCAGATACCGGCTGAAACGGGACAGGGCGCTTCTGATGCTCTGCCTGCCGGCTGTTCTGTACTTTGTGCTGTTCTTCTACCTGCCGCTCGCGGGTAACGTCATCGCCTTCCAGGACTACCAGCCGTTTCTCGGCTTCAAGCAGAGCCCGTTCGTCGGCCTCGCGAACTTCACCGCGCTGCTGGCCGAACCGGAGTTCTGGAGCGCGGTGTCCAACACGCTGCAGATCACCGCCATCCAGCTGCTGCTGTACTTCCCCGCACCGATCGCCCTGGCGCTGCTGCTCAACTCGCTGATCAGCGAGAAGATCAAGCGGTTCATCCAGACCGTCGTGTACCTCCCGCACTTCCTGTCCTGGGTCGTCGTCGTCGCCATGTTCAAGCAGGTGCTCGGTGGCGCGGGTTCCGTCACCACGCTCCTGATGGAGCACGGGGTCAGCATCGGCAACGTGATGACGGACCCGGGCACCTTCAAACTGCTGATCACCGCCCAGGCCATCTGGAAGGACTGCGGCTGGGGCACGATCATCTTCCTGGCGGCCATCGCCTCCATCGACATGGGCCAGTACGAGTCCGCCGCGATGGACGGCGCCGGCTGGCTCCGCAGGATCTGGCACATCACCCTGCCGGGCATCCGGCCGGTGATCCTGATGCTGCTGATCCTGCGGCTCGGCGACATCCTCTCGGTCGGCTTCGAGCAGATCATCCTGCAGCGTGACGCCGTCGGCGCGGACGCCTCCGAGGTCATGGACACCTACGTCTACTTCCACGGCGTCATCGACGGCAGCTGGGGCATGAGCACCGCCGCCGGTCTGATGAAGGGCGTCATCGGGTTCGCCCTCATCCTCTCCGCCAACAAGCTGGCCCATCGCTTCGGCGAGCAGGGAGTGTACCGATGAGTCAGCAGTCCGTCGTGACCCGACTGCGCGCCGCGCGGTCCGGTTCCCGTGGCCGTCCGCGCGGCCGCGCCTCCCAGGGCAGGCCGCCATGGATGGAACGCCCCCACTGGTACGGGCAGGGCGCGAAGGCGGCGGCCCTGGCCGTCCTCACCGTGATCGTGCTCTACCCGTTCGTCCTCGCCATCGGCACCAGCCTGGCAGGCCGCGAGGAGCTGAACGCCAACGGCGGATACGTACTGCTGCCGCACAACCCGACGCTGGAGGCGTACCGGGTCGTCCTCTCCGGCGGCGTCGTCACCCAGGCCGCCGTGGTCTCCATCTTCGTCACGCTGGTCGGTACCGCGCTGAGCCTCGCGTGCACGGTGATGATCGCGTACGGCACCTCGCGCCCCGGAACGGTCCTCAGCAAGCCGATCCTCCTGCTGGTGCTCGGCACGTTCCTCTTCGCGCCCGGCATCATCCCGACGTACCTGGCGGTCCAGCAGTTCAGGCTGCTGGACACCTACGCCGCGCTGATCCTCCCCGTACTGCTCAACGCGTTCAACATCGTGGTCGTCCGCTCCTTCTTCCAGAGCATTCCCGAGGAGCTGTACGACGCGGCGCGGATCGACGGCGCCGGTGAGGTCACCGTCCTCTTCCGGATCGTCCTCCCGTTGTCCAAGGCGGTCCTCGCGGTGGTCGGCCTGTTCTACGCGGTCGGGTACTGGAACAGCTTCTTCAACGCGGTGCTCTACCTCAACGACGCGAGCAAGTTCCCCATCCAGGTGATCCTGCGCAGCTACGTGCTCAACGGGCAGAGCATCAACGCCCAGGCCATGGGCGTCCATGCGGTGCCGCCCGCGACGTCCCTGCAGATGGCCGTGCTGATCATCGCCATCGTGCCCATCTTCTGCGTCTACCCCTTCCTCCAGAAGTTCTTCGTCAAGGGCGTCCTCACCGGGGCGATCAAGGGCTGATCAGCCCACCCGGCAGCCCCCGCACCTCTCTTGCTTCAAGGAGCCTCCATGTCCACCAACTTGTCCCGGCGCGGTTTCATGGGCGCCGCGGGGATCGCCGGCCTGACCGTGGCCGGCCTGTCGACCCTGAGCGCATGCGGCAGCGGCACCACGGTCAACAAGGGCGGTGCCAAGGCGTCGTCCAAGCTCAAGCTGCCGACGTACGTGGCCGCGCAGACCGCCCCCGCGGACCTGGCGGGCAACGCCGCGGGACTGGACGCCACCTATCTGCGGTACCCCAAGGCCCTCACCAGGTCGGTGGCCGAGGCACCCGGTGACGGCGGCCGCATCACGGCCCTCACCGAGACCTTCACCACCCCCGCCCCGCCGCAGGCCAAGAACGCCTACTGGCAGGAACTGAACAAGCGCCTCGGCGCGCAGTTCGACATGACGATCGTCGTGGACCAGGGCGTCGACGCGTACCTCACCAAGTTCAACGCCATGATGGCCGGCGGTGACATACCCGATCTGGTCTGGTTCCCCCCGAACCAGGGCATCCAGCGCGTGCCGGAGCTGCTGGACGCCAAGTTCCACGACCTCACCCCGTACCTTTCGGGCGACGCCGTCAAGGACTACCCGAACCTGGCGAACCTGCCGACCACCGCGTGGAAGACCGCCGTGGTCAACGGCAAGATCCGCGGCGTCACCGTGGCCTACGGTTCCATGGGCCAGGTCTACGTCGTCAACGAGGGCTTCTGGAAGCCGGTCGGCGGTGCCGAGTTCAGCAGCGCCGAGGACTTCCTCGCCAAGGGCAAGGAGCTCCTGGACGCCAAGCGCAACAAGTACGTCCTGGAGCCGGCGTACGTGAACCACATCGGCATGTTCGGCCAGTGGTTCGGCGCACCCGCCGCCTGGCGGCTCGAAGGCGGCAAGCTGACGCACCAGTACGAGACGGAGGAGTACCAGGAGGCCCTGGCATTCGGCGTCAAGGTGGCCAAGGCCGGTCTCTTCTGGCCGGACCCCAACCTCAGCACCACCATGGAGAAGATGGCGCAGGGCACCCTCGGCGCCTACGTGCAGTCCTTCCCCAGCTTCCTGGTGGACGCCAAGACGTACGACTTCCCGCTCGGCGTCATCGTGCCGTTCGCCGCCAAGGCCGGCGCGGAGCCGCGGTACACCATGGGCTACGGCTCGGTGGGCTACACCGCCATCAACAAGAAGGCCGACGCGAAGCGCGTGAGGATGCTGCTGGGCGTCATGGACTACCTGGCCGCCCCCTTCGGTACCGAGGAGCGGCTCTTCCTCGACAACGGCATCGAGGGCAAGCACTTCAACCGTACGGCGAAGGGCGACGTCGAGCTCACGGCCAGGGGGAACTCCGAGGCGGTGACCACGGCCATGCCGCTGGCCTTCCTCGCCGCGGGCCCGGAGTACATCTACCTGCCGGGCAAGTCGGAGCTGGCCGGGAGGATCTACGGCTGGCAGCAGGAGCTCCTCAAGATCAGCCAGTCGAATCCGACGAGCGGCCACTTCTCCGACACGTCCACCAGCAAGGGCGCCTCGCTCTCCACCGCCATGAGTGACTGCCAGAAGGACATCATCGCGGGCCGCAAGCCGCTCTCCGCCTTCAAGGAGGAGCTGCGGAAGTGGCGCTCGGGCGGCGGCGACACGATGCGCGCCGAGTTCGAGGCCTCGCTCGCCGGTAAGTAGTCACTGCCCGCACGACCCGTACATACAGAAGGGACTCCCGTGTCAGACCTGCGACTCGGCGTCATCGGGCTCGGCCTGCGCCGTTCCATCGCGATGTCCGCCCACCACCCCGGCCAGGGTTCCGCGATCACCGCCGTCTGCGACCTCGACCCCGAGGTGCGCCGACGCGAGGCCGAGCGCTTCGACGCCGATGTCGCACTCGAGGACTACAAGCTGCTCCTCGGCCGGGACGACCTCGACGCGATCATCATCGCCACCCCGGACGACACCCATGAGGTCATCGCCATCGATGCCCTCCGGGCCGGCAAGGCGGTCTTCGTCGAGAAGCCGCTCGGGATCACCGTCGAGAGCTGCGACAACGTCCTGCGCGCCGCGTACGAGACGGGGTCGCGGCTGTACGTCGGCCACAACATGCGGCACATGGGCGTCGTGCGGCTGATGCGCGACATCATCGCCCGCGGTGACATCGGTGAGCCGAAGGCCGTCTGGGTGCGGCACTTCGTCGGCTACGGCGGTGACTACTACTTCAAGGACTGGCACGCCGACCGGACCCGCACCACCGGTCTGCTCCTGCAGAAGGCCGCGCACGACATCGACGTCCTGCACTGGCTGGCGGGCGGCTACACCCGGCGCGTCAACGCGCTGGGCGACCTCCTCGTCTACGGCGGCCTGCCGCGCCGGGAGGCGGACACCCCGCGGCCGGACAACTGGCTACGGGAGTTCGACTGGCCGCCGACGGCCCGCAAGGACCTGCACCACATCGTGGACGTCGAGGACGTCTCGGTGATGAACATGCAGCTCGACAACGGCGTCGTGGCCGCCTACCAGCAGTGCCACTTCACCCCGGACTACTGGCGCAACTACACCGTCATCGGCACCGAGGGGCGGCTGGAGAACTTCGGCGACAGCCCGGGTGACGAGGTCAAGGTCTGGAACACCGGCCCCAGCGGCTACCGCGCCGAGGCCGACATCACCTACCGGGTGCCGGAGGCCGACGGCTCGCACGGCGGCGGGGACAGCCGGATCATGGAGGAGTTCTGCCGGTTCGTCCGCGACGGCGGCGTCACCGACACCTCGCCGGTCGCCGCCCGGATGAGCGTCGCCGCCGGCGTGCTCGCGACCCGCTCGCTGCGCGAGGGCGGCACCCCGTTCGACGTGCCGGCTCTCGACCCCGAGCTGATCGCCTACTTCGAGCGTGGTCAGGTTCGCCGGTAGGAGCCCGGCCGGAATCCGACGAAGGGGCGGGAACGGGGAGTGAGGGGGTGGGGCCGTCGTTGCGGCCCCACCCCCTCACGGTTCCGGCGCTCAGGCGGGCCGGAACCACACCGTCGCAAGCGGTGGCAGCGTCAGCGTCACGCTCGTCTCCCTGCCGTGGGCCGGCACCGCCTCCGGCTTCAGCGGGTCCTCGTTGCGCACGTCGCTGCCGCCGTACCGGGCCGCGTCCGTGTTCAGGATCTCCACCCAGGCCTCCGGGCCTCCCGGTACGCCCAGCCGGTAGTCGTGCCGCACCACCGGGGAGAAGTGGGAGACCGCGAGCAGGGGCGAGCCGTCCGCGTCGTAGCGCAGGAACGCGAACGCGTTGTCCTCCGCCGCGCCGCCGTCGATCCAGGAGAAGCCCTCCGGGTCCGTGTCACGCTGCCACAGCGCCGGCAGCGCCCCGTACACCGCGTTCAGGTCCGTGACCAGGGTGCGTACGCCGCGGTGATCGCCGGAGGCCTCGTACGTCTCGTCGAGCAGCCACCAGTCCGGGCCGTGGCCTTCGGACCATTCCGCACCCTGCGCGAACTCCTGCCCCATGAACAGGAGTTGCTTGCCGGGGTGGGCCCACATGTAGCCGAGGTAGGCGCGGTGGTTGGCGCGCCGCTGCCACCAGTCGCCGGGCATCTTGCTGACCAGGGCCTGCTTGCCGTGCACCACCTCGTCGTGCGAGATCGGCAGCACGTAGTTCTCGCTGTACGCGTACACCATCGAGAAGGTCATCTCGTTGTGGTGATACTTGCGGTGGATGGGCTCCTTGGACATGTACACGAGGGAGTCGTGCATCCAGCCCATGTTCCACTTGAGGCCGAAGCCCAGGCCGCCGTGTTCCGTGGCGCGGGTGACGCCGTCCCAGGCCGTGGACTCCTCCGCCATCGTGACGACACCGGGGTTGCGCCGGTAGACGGTCGCGTTCATCTCCTTGAGGAAGGCGACCGCATCCAGGTTCTCCCGGCCCCCGTGCTCGTTCGGCGACCACTGGCCGTCCTCGCGGGAGTAGTCGAGGTACAGCATGGAGGCGACGGCATCGACCCGCAGGCCGTCGATGTGGAACTCCTCGCACCAGTACGTGGCGTTGGCGACCAGGAAGTTGCGGACCTCCTTGCGGCCGTAGTCGAACTCCAGGGTGCCCCAGTCGGGGTGCGCCGCCCTGTTCGGGTCGGAGTGCTCGTACAGCGGGCGGCCGTCAAATTCGGCGAGAGCCCAGTCGTCGCGCGGGAAGTGCGCGGGAACCCAGTCCATGAGGACGCCGATGCCCGCCGCGTGCAATGCGTCGACCAGGAAGCGGAAGTCGTCCGGAGTTCCCATCCGGGACGTCGGCGCGTAGAAGCCGGTGACCTGGTAGCCCCAGGAGCCGCCGAAGGGGTGCTCCGAGACCGGCATCAGCTCGACGTGGGTGAAGCCGAGGTCCTTCACGTACGCGGGCAGCTGTGACGCGAGCTGACGGTAACTCAGGCCGGGCCGCCAGGACGGCAGATGGATCTCGTAGACGGAGAACGGGGCCTCGTGCACCGGGCGGTCGCCGCGGTGCGCCATCCAGTCGCCGTCCTGCCACTCGTGGTGCGAGGCGGTGACCACCGAGGCGTTCGCCGGCGGCACCTCCGCGTACCGGGCCATCGGGTCGGAGCGCTGGGTGTGCGAACCGTCCGGTCGGCAGATGTCGAACTTGTACTGGGTTCCCTCGCCGACCGCAGGGACGAACAGCTCCCATACGCCGGTCGAGCCCAGCGAACGCATCGGGAAGCCGGTGCCGTCCCAGAAGTTGAAGTCACCCGTGACGCGGACCCCGCGCGCGTTCGGCGCCCAGACGGTGAAGCGCGTGCCCGCGACGCCCTGGTGCTCCATCGGCTGCGCACCGAGCGCCCGCCACAGCTCCTCGTGACGGCCCTCGCCGATCAGATGCAGATCGAGCTCGCCGAGCGAGGGCAGGAAACGGTACGGGTCCTCCACCTCGATCTCGTTGTCCTCGTACGCGACCAGCAGCCGGTACTCCGGGGCGGCCGGTGCAGGGAGCACGCCCGAGAAGAAGCCGTCGCCGTCACTCTGCAGTTCCGCCCGCAGATCCCCTGCCAGGACGGACACGGAGCGTGCGAACGGACGCAGTGCACGGAACACCACCCCGCCGCGGGTCCGGTGCGCGCCGAGCAGGTCGTGCGGGGCGTGGTGCTCACCGGCGAGCAGCCGGGCCCGGTCCCCGTCGTCCAGGGCCGTCGCCGGAAGGGCGCCCTTGCTGCCGCCGCCGCGCCGGGGGCGGGGCGGGGCGGCCGTGGCGGCGTCGGCCTTGGGCGCTTTGGCGGCTGACGCCGGCCGCTTGGCCCGGGTGCGCTTGGCGGGGGCTGCGGGCTCGGAGGGGGCTGCGGAGGCGGGCTCGACCGGTGCGGTGGCCGGGGCCTTGATGTCGGCCGTGACCGGCTGAGGGGTGGTGATCTCGGTGGTGACCGGCTGGGGAGCGGCCGGGACCTCGATGGGCTCGGACGACTTGCGGGACGGCTTGCGGGCGGTCACAGGGACTGCCTCCTAGGAGGTGAGGAGGGGAGGGATGCGGGTGCCGGGCTCACGCGGTCGTCGTGGCCAGGCGCTGGATGGCGGCCATCGGGACCGGCAGCCAGTCGGGGCGGTGCCGGGCCTCGTACAGCACCTCGTACACCGCCTTGTCGGTCTCATGGGCGCGCAGCAGTTCGGGCTCGCTGCGCGGATCGGTTCCCGCTCCCCGTGCGTAGCCCTCGCAGTACGCGGCGCGGCAGCGGGCCGCCCACTCCGGATTCCACGGCCGGTGCGAGCGGGCCGCGTAGTCGAAGGAGCGGAGCATGCCCGCGACGTCACGCACCGGGGGCTGCGGGCTGCGGCGCTCCGGCAGTGGCTTGGCGGGCTCCCCCTCGAAGTCGATCAGTGACCAGAAACCGTCGGGTCCGCGCAGCGTCTGGCCCAGATGCAGATCACCGTGGACCCGCTGCGCGGCCCAGCTGCGGCCCGTGTGCCCCAGCGCGGTGACGGCGTCGAAGGCCGTACGCAGACCCGGTACGTAGGGCACGAGTGCCGGGACCGCCTGCGCGGCGGCCTCCAGCCGCTCGACCATCCCGGCCACCAGGTGCCTGGTCTGCGCGTGGGCGAGAGCGGGCGTCGGCAGAGCGGCGGCGAGCGCCGTGTGCACCTCCGCCGTGGCCCGGCCGAGCGCATGCGCCTCGGGCACGAAGTCGCACCCCGCGCCGAGCGACGCGAGGGCGAGCTGCCAGCCGTCCTGCGCACCGCGCAGGAACGGCTGCAGCACCCCGAGAGTCAGCGGCTCCCCGGTGGCCGTGTCGGCCGTCGACGCCTCGAACCAGGCGACCGGCGCCGGCACCCGCCCGCAGCCCTCACGGCTGAGCGCGAGCGGCAGCTCCAGATCAGGGTTCGCACCGGGGAAGACCCGGCGGAAGATCTTCAGGATGTAGGCGTCTCCGTAGACGAGCGAGGAATTGGACTGCTCGGTGTCCAGGAAACGGGGAGCGAGCCCCGAGGGGATCGGCGCCGCCCGGTCGAAGCGGAGCGGGCCGAGGGTCCCGGGGCGACGGAGCCGCTCCAGGAGAAGATCGGCGACGCGCGGGTCGTGCAGCCCCTCGTACAGGGTGCGGCCGGCCAGCGGGCCGTCCGTGACCTGGCCGATCCGGGCCGCGGCCAGCCGTGTGGGCAGGGCGGTGCGTACGCCGAGCAGGAGCTGGTAGCAGTCGCCGTGCGCCTGGGCGGCCGTGTCCGGCTGATGGGCCCGGACGAGCAGATGCAGCAGTCCGGGGCCCGCACCGGCGGTGTCCAGAGGCAGTATCTCGGTCGCCGCCACGAGGGAGAAGCCGGTGACCGGCCGTCCCTTGCCCGCGAACCACCGCTGCCGGGGGAGCCATTCGTGGAGCAGGGGAGTGAGCGACGGGAGGAGCGCCGTCGTCCGTGTGTTCGTTCTTCTCTTTGCGATTCTCGCTGTGCTCTTGGCCAGGGCGACTCGAGTGGATGCAGCCTCCGACATGGCATCGCGTCCTTTCCCCGGGCACACCACAGGATGCGAAGAGTGTCCCGGATTGCGGCAATGGCTGTCCGGCTGTGCGGGACGTGTCGGGTGAGGAAAGTCCGTACGGACTCGACATAAGGGCCCGAAGGGCTCCAGGAGCCCTGAAGAGCTCGATATGTGGGGAGAGTGCCCCGTGCGGGGCGGCGGAAACCGCCCCGCGGGTGGCGCCGGAAAGTGAGACGCCGTCAACTGTCCGTCAGCGCCGGTCAGCCGACCGGAGCTTCCTTCCGCAGCCGGAACCAGTAGAAACCGTGCCCCGCGAGTGTCAGCAGGTAGGGCCACTGACCGACGGCCGGGAAGCGCACCCCGCCGATCAGCTCCACCGGATGACGCCCGTTGAACGCCCGCAGATCGAGCTCCGTGGGCTGCGCGAACCGCGAGAAGTTGTGGACGCACAGCACGAGATCGTCCTTGTACTCGCGGGTGAACGCGAGCACGGCGGGATTGGACGACGGCAGTTCGCTGTACGAGCCGAGGCCGAAGGCCGGATTCTGCTTGCGGATCTCGATCATCCGCCGCGTCCAGTGCAGCAGCGACGAGGGCGAGGCCATCGCCGCCTCGACGTTGGTGACCTGGTAGCCGTAGACCGGGTCCATGATCGTGGGGAGGTAGAGCCGCCCCGGGTCGCTCGAGGAGAAGCCGGCGTTGCGGTCGGGCGTCCACTGCATCGGGGTGCGTACGGCGTCGCGGTCGCCCAGCCAGATGTTGTCGCCCATGCCGATCTCGTCCCCGTAGTAGAGGATCGGGGAGCCGGGCAGGGACAGGAGCAGCGCCGTGAACAGCTCGATCTGGTTGCGGTCGTTGTCCAGGAGGGGAGCGAGGCGGCGGCGGATGCCGATGTTGGCCCGCATCCGCGGATCCTTGGCGTACTCCGCGTACATGTAGTCGCGCTCTTCGTCCGTGACCATCTCGAGCGTGAGCTCGTCGTGGTTGCGCAGGAAGATGCCCCACTGGCAGCCGGACGGGATCGCCGGGGTCTTCGCCAGGATTTCCGAGACCGGGTAGCGGCTCTCGCGCCGTACGGCCATGAAGATCCGGGGCATGACCGGGAAGTGGAACGCCATGTGGCACTCGTCGCCGCCGGCCGGGAAGTCGCCGAAGTAGTCGACGACGTCCTCGGGCCACTGGTTTGCCTCGGCCAGCAGCACCGTGTCCGGGTAGTTGGCGTCGATCTCCTTGCGGACCCGCTTGAGGAAGCCGTGGGTCTCGGGGAGGTTCTCGCAGTTGGTGCCCTCGCGCTGGTAGAGGTACGGCACCGCGTCGACGCGGAAGCCGTCGATGCCGAGGTCCAGCCAGAAGCGGAGAGCCGAGATGATCTCTTCCTGCACGGCCGGGTTCTCGTAGTTGAGATCGGGCTGGTGCGAGAAGAACCGGTGCCAGTAGTACTGCTTGCGCACGGGGTCGAAGGTCCAGTTGGACGTCTCGGTGTCGACGAAGATGATCCGGGCGTCGGGGAACTGCTTGTCGTCGTCGGCCCAGACGTAGTAGTCGCCGTACGGTCCGTCCGGGTCCGTGCGGGACTGCTGGAACCAGTCGTGCTGGTCGCTCGTGTGGTTCATGACGAAGTCGATGATCACGCGCATGCCTCGCTGGTGCGAGGCGTCGACGAATTCCACGAAGTCGGCGAGGTCGCCGAACTCCGGCAGCACGGCGGTGTAGTCGGAGACGTCGTAACCGCCGTCGCGCAGCGGTGACTTGAAGAACGGCGGCAGCCAGAGGCAGTCGACACCGAGCCACTGCAGGTAGTCCAGCTTGGCGGTGAGACCTTTCAGGTCGCCGACGCCGTCGCCGTTGGAGTCCTGGAAGGACCGGACGAGTACCTCGTAGAAGACGGCGCGTTTGAACCAGTCGGGATCGCGGTCCTTGGCGGGAGTGTCCTCGAACAGGTCGTGGACAGGCTCATTGACGATCATGGCGTGGGTGACCCTCCGGTCGGCGGGGACGGTCGCAGAACGACGACGTGCGCGGGTGTCACACCCGGTTCCAGACGCACATAGAAAGTCCTGCCCCAGTGATAGGTGGCGCCGGTGAGCTCGTCGCGCACCGGCACGCTCTCGTGCCGGTCGAGGCCGAGACGCTGCATGTCCAACGAGACCGTGGCCTCCTGGGTGTGGTGAGGGTCGAGGTTGACGACCGTGAGAACGATGTTCGAACCGCAGCGCTTGCTGTAGGCGATCAGCGCCTCGTTGTCGACGGAGTGGAAGTGCACGTCGCGCAGTTGCTGGAGCGCCGGGTGGCGACGCCGGATCCGGTTGAGGGAAGTGATCAGGGGTGCCAGCGAGCGGCCCTCACGTTCCGCCGACTCCCAGTCCCTGACCTTGAGTTGGTACTTCTCCGAATCCTGGTACTCCTCGCTCCCGGGATGCACCGGAGTGTTCTCGCACAGCTCGAAGCCCGCGTACACGCCCCAGGAGGGGGACAGCGTCGCGGCGAGCACGGCCCTCGCCTCGAAGGCCGGACGGCCGCCGTCCTGGAGGTAACCGGGAAGAATGTCGGGGGTGTTCACGAAGAAGTTGGGCCGCATGTACGAGGAACTTTCGCCCGAAAGCTCCTGGACGTACTCGGTGAGTTCCTGCTTGCTGTTACGCCAGGTGAAGTACGTGTACGACTGCTGGAAGCCCACCGCGGCCAGCGTGCGCATCATCGCGGGGCGGGTGAAGGCCTCGGCCAGGAAGATCACGTCGGGGTCGGTGCGGTTGATGTCGGCGATCACCTTCTCCCAGAAGATCACCGGCTTGGTGTGCGGGTTGTCCACGCGGAAGATCCGGACGCCGTGGTCCATCCAGAAGCGCAGGATGCGCACGGTCTCCGCGACGATGCCGCGCAGGTCCGTGTCGAAGGCGATCGGATAGATGTCCTGGTACTTCTTCGGCGGGTTCTCGGCGTAGGCGATGGACCCGTCGGGCCGGTGGTGGAACCACTCGGGGTGTTCCGTCACCCAGGGGTGGTCGGGGGAGCACTGGAGCGCGAAGTCCAGCGCGATCTCCATCCGCAGGGTGCGGGCCGTCTCGACGAAGTGGTCGAAGTCGTCGAGTGTGCCGAGTTCGGGGTGCACGGCGTCGTGGCCGCCCTCGGCCGAACCGATGGCCCAGGGCACGCCCGGGTCGTCGGCTCCGGGGGAGAGGCTGTTGTTGGGGCCCTTGCGGTGAGAGGTGCCGATGGGGTGGATCGGGGGGAGGTAGACGACGTCGAACCCCATGGCGGCGACGGCCGGAAGCCGCTCTGCGGCGGTACGGAAGGTGCCGCTGACGATCCGGAGAGGCTGCGGGGGCAACTCCGCCGTCACTGCCGCGCGCTTCTTCGCAGCCGCAGAGGTCGCGGAGGCGGGAGAGCCTGCGGCGGCCTTGGAGGCCTTCGTGGCACGTGGTTTGCGTGCGGGCTTCGCGGGGGCGGCCGGCTCCGGCCTCGCGCCCTCGGACCGTGGGAACAGCTCGTACCAGGAGCCGTACAGGGCGCGCCTGCGCTCCACGGTCAGGGGCATCGGACGGGAGGCGGTGACCAGCTCACGCAGGGGATGACGGCCGAGCGCCTCGTTCACCTCGGGGGCCAGCGCGGCGGCGAGCCGGGATGCCGACGGCCGCTTCGTGTCGCGCAGGGCATCGACGGCGGCCAGCACCGCTTCGCGCCCGTCCCGCTTCGGTACGCCGGAGGCGGCCCGTTCGTACAGCTCGGCCCCCTCCGCGAGGACCAGCTCGGTGTCGATGCCGGCGGGAATCTTGATCTGCGCGTTCCCACGCCAGGTGGTGACCGGATCGCTCCACGCCTCGACGGTGTAGGTCCAGTGGCCCTCGGCGGGCGGGGTGACATCGGCACCCCATCGGTCCGTGCCCGGAGCGAGCTCGCGCATCGGCGTCCAGGGGCCGGGCCGTCCGCTCGGATCGGCGAGGACGACGTTGGCGGCCACCGCGTCATGGCCTTCTCGGAAGACGGTGGCGCTGACCTGGAAGGTCTCACCTGCGACGGCTTTGGCCGGCCGTCTGCCGCAGTCGACGAGAGGACGGACGTCCAGGACGGGAATGCGACCGATCATGAAATCACCTGGGGGCTGGAGCTCGGCATGCGCGGACCGCGGCGTGGGCGTGGAGGGCTGACCGCGCGCGCCGCGATGGTGGGGTTGCGTCCTTTGTAGCTGCTCAGTTGTCGGCTGGCGGGCTGTGTGCATGGCCGCTCCTGTCCGCGTTCACTCGAATGGCACTCGAATGGCAGGTGCGCGGGGGGTTCGTGCTCGGATCGGGGCACCTGGGATGTGCAGCGCGAGCCGTGGTCGGGCTGAGTACGGGGGAAGCCTTCCCACCGTTTTCGGGCGGCCAACCCGACGGCGTGTTAACTCCTGGGTGCACTCGGTGCACGCGCTGTGCGCCGCGCGCCGGTCCCCGGCCGGCGCGTGGACGCACCACCGCAGCCTTCCTTGTGGTGCGAAGCGCCACAAGGTCGCGCGACGAGGGGAAATCAGCCATATCGCCCGTGACGGATGTGTGCGCATCTGGCCCATGCGCCCACCGGGGCCGATGAGATGCCCGGGGCCCGCGGGACAGGTGTGGCTCCCGAGGGCTCGGAGGAGGGCGCACACGGTGCAACAGCCGGGCCGGGGGCGGTCGTGCCGATCGGCGCCGGACCCACTGAGCCGGTCGCGCGCCGTGGTTGCGTACGGCGGCGCGCCGCTACCGTCGAGGGTGACGGAGAGGACGCACACCGTGGTGCGTCCCCTCGGATCCGTACGTCCCCTGTAAAGGTGGGATACGTGAAGGCCATTCGTCGATTCACCGTGCGTCCCGTCCTCCCCGAACCCCTGCAACCGCTCAGCGACCTCGCCCGCAACCTGCGCTGGTCCTGGCACACCGAGACTCAGAACCTGTTCCAGGCCGCCGACCCGGAGGGCTGGCGGCCCGCGGACGCCGACCCCGTGCGCCTGCTGGGTGCCGTGTCCGCCGGACGCCTCGCCGAGCTGGCCGGGGACCAGCAGTTCCTGCGGCGGCTCACCGAGGTGTCCGAGGACCTCCGGGAGTACCTCGCCGGTCCGAGGTGGTATCAGAACCAGCTCTCCCAGGGCGCGGAGCTCCCCGCCGCCATCGCCTACTTCTCACCCGAGTTCGGGGTCACCGCGGCTCTGCCCCAGTACTCGGGCGGTCTCGGCATCCTGGCCGGGGACCATCTCAAGGCCGCCAGCGACCTGGGCGTCCCGCTCATCGGAGTCGGGCTGCTCTACCGGCACGGCTACTTCCGCCAGAGCCTGTCCCGTGACGGCTGGCAGCAGGAGCACTATCCCGTCCTCGACCCCAACGAACTGCCGCTCACCCTCGTACGGGAGGCGGACGGCGCCCCCAGCCGGGTGGTGCTCGCCCTTCCCGGTGGGCGCTCCCTGTACGCCTCGATCTGGCAGGCCCAGGTCGGCCGCGTCCCCCTGCTGCTGCTCGACTCCGACGTGGAGGAGAACGCGCCGGGCGAGCGCGATGTCACCGACCGGCTGTACGGCGGCGGCAGCGACCACCGCCTCCTCCAGGAGATGCTGCTCGGCATCGGCGGGGTGCGCGCCGTGCGGACCTACTGCCGGCTGACCGGGCACGCCGCCCCCGAGGTGTTCCACACCAACGAGGGGCACGCCGGATTCCTCGGCCTCGAACGGATCCGTGAGCTCTCCGAGACGGGCCTCGACTTCGACCCCGCCCTGGAAGTGGTGCGGGCCGGCACGGTCTTCACCACGCACACCCCGGTGCCCGCCGGGATAGACCGCTTCGAACACCAGCTGGTCGCCCGGCACTTCGGTGACGACGGTGAACTGCCGGGCGTCGGCGTGGACCGGATTCTCCGGCTCGGCATGGAGACCTACACCGGCGGCGAGCCGGGCCTGTTCAACATGGCGGTGATGGGGCTGCGGCTCGCCCAGCGGGCCAACGGCGTCTCCACCCTCCACGGGGCTGTCAGCCGGGAGATGTTCTCCGGGCTCTGGCCGGGATTCGACCCGGCCGAGGTGCCGATCACCTCGGTGACCAACGGAGTTCACGCGCCGACGTGGGTCGCGCCCGAGGTTCTCCGCCTCGGCGCGAAGAAGTTCGGCACCGAACGCGCGGAGAACGCGCTGGCGGGCGCCGAGGTCGGCGAGACGGCAGGCGTCGGCAGCGCCGAGGGCGGCCGGGCCGGGACTCCCAGACGCTGGGACGCCGTGACCAACGTCCCGGACCGGGAGATCTGGGACCTGCGCCGCGGGCTGCGTGAGCAGCTCGTGACCGAGGTGCGCAAACGCCTCTACGCCTCCTGGCGCAGGCGCGGTGCGGGCACGGCCGAGCTGGGCTGGATCGACGACGTGCTCGATCCGGACGTGCTGACCATCGGCTTCGCCCGCCGGGTGCCTTCGTACAAGCGCCTCACGCTCATGCTGCACGACCGCGACCGGCTGCGGGAGCTGCTGCTCCACCCGACGCACCCGATCCAGATCGTCGTCGCGGGCAAGGCGCACCCCGCGGACGACGGCGGGAAGCGGCTGGTCCAGGAGCTGGTGCGGTTCTCGGACGACCCGCGGGTGCGCCACCGCATCGTCTTCCTGCCGGACTACGGCATGGGCATGGCGCAGAAGCTCTACCCGGGCTGTGACGTCTGGCTCAACAACCCGCTGCGCCCGCTGGAGGCGTGCGGCACCAGCGGGATGAAGGCGGCGCTCAACGGCTGCCTCAACCTCTCCGTGCGCGACGGCTGGTGGGACGAGTGGTTCGAACCGGACTTCGGGTGGGCGATCCCCACCGCCGACGGTTCCGCCACGAACGAGGAGCGGCGCGACGAGCTGGAGGCCAACGCCCTCTACTCGCTGATCGAGGAGCGGGTCGCCCCGCGCTTCTACGACCGCAACGATGAGGACCTGCCCGAGCGGTGGATCGAGATGGTCCGGCGCACCCTGGTCACTCTGGGGCCCAAGGTTCTCGCGGGACGCATGGTTCGTGAGTACGTGGAGCGGCTGTACGCCCCGGCCGCCCAGGCACGCAGGGCACTGGATCCCGCGGCGGCCCGGCAGCTCGCCGACTGGAAGTCCAGGATCCACGCGGCCTGGCCGCAGGTGGCCGTCGACCATGTGGAGGCCTCGGCCGACACCGTCGTCGGCGGCTCCGCGGAGCTGGGGTCGACCCTGGCGCTCCGGGTCCGGATCGCACTGGGTGGCCTCGAGCCGGACGACGTGGAGGTGCAGGTGGTCGCCGGGCGGGTCGACTCGGGCGACGCGATCGCGGAGGCCCAGACGTTCCCGCTGAAGCCTGCGGGCGGTCACGACCTGGAGGACCGCTGGCTGTACGAGGGCCCGCTCGCGCTCGACCGTACGGGTCCGTACGGCTACACCGTGCGCGTACTGCCCTCGCACCCCCTGCTCGCCTCGGGTGCGGAGCTCGGACTGGTCGCGGTACCGAACGCGGCGACGGGTGAGGACGGGGGCGGCGTCCTGCTCCGTTGACGGCACGTCATATTCGTGGCCCGGCACCCGTGCGGTGCCGGGCCCTGCCGTTCCCGCGGCCCGCGGCCCGGGCTCCGGTTCCGGCTGCGGCGGTCCTCGGCCCCTGGTCCGCCGGGTAGATGGCCGTGGCACCGGCAGGGGTGCAATCACCGTGATCTGGCTAACATGACAGCGTCGGCAGATGCTGGACTGGCTCCGGAGTCACCGTCGAGACATCAAGGCGTCCCAGGACGCGACTGGAGGTCAGCACGGTGAACGGCGGCGAAAGCCGAGCGAGACGCCTCAGCCGTCGACTGGCCGCGCAGGGCATCGCCTCCCGGAGGCTGCACGTCCGCCCCGCGAGCACGGTCGGCGCCCTGCGGGGCGACCGTTTCACCACAGCTGCACGGCTGCGCTGGCTCCATGCGGCGAGCACCCGCATCGGCACCTCACTCGACCTGGAACGGACGGCGCAGGAGCTGGCCGAATTCAGCGTCCCCCGGCTGGCCGACGGGGCGGCCGTCGACCTCCTGGAGTCCGTGCTCCTGGGCGAGGAGGGCGAACGCGTCACCGGCGCGGGGGTGCCGGTCACCCGGGCCATGGCGGTCAGGGCCGTCGAGACGCTGTCAGGTCTTGAACCCTCCCCGGTCGGCGAGGTGGTCGACCGCCGGCAGTACCGCGAGACGCTGCTGACCCTCCACTGCCTGCGCAACCGCCAGTCGGTTCTGGTCAGCCGGATGACCGACGAGGACTACCAGCGCGTCGCGCCGACGGCCAGTGCCGCGGTGGCGATGCGGCGCCAGGGAGTCCACAGCTACATGGCGGTGCCGCTGATCGCCCGCGGTGTACTGCTCGGATCCGCCGACTTCGTACGTGCCGGTGACAGCCCGCCCTTCAACCGGGCCGACGTGGAACTGGCGGGACAGCTCGCCGCCATGGCCGCGGTCTTCATGGACAACGCCCGGCTCTACGGCCGCGAGCGCGAGCACGTCCTCTCGCTCCAGCGCAGCCTGCTCCCGCGCGCCACGCCGCACACCCCCGGGCTGAAGGTGCACGCGCAGTACGCGCCCGCCTTCGACGCACACGGTGTGGGCGGCGACTGGTACGACGTGGTGGCGCTGCCCAGCGGGCGCACCGCGCTGGTCGTCGGCGACGTGACCGGGCACGGTCTGCCCGCGGCGGTCACGATGGGTCGGCTGCGCACCGTCGCCCGTACGCTCATGACGCTGGACATCGAGCCCGACCGGGTACTCGCCCGGCTGGATCTGGCCACGCGCGACCTCGAGGACGACCAGGTCGCCACTTGTCTGTGCGCGGTCTACGACCCCGCGGACTCCAGCTACACCATCGCGAGCGCGGGCCATCCGCCACCGCTCCTGGTCGGCCCGGACGGTGTGCCCCGCTTCCTTGACGTGCCGGTCGGCGCGCCGCTGGGCGCCGGGGTCATCCCGTACGACCCGCTGCGGCTGCGCGGGCCGGCGGGCGGCCGGCTGGTGCTCTACACCGACGGCTTGATCAAGACGCGCGTGGACGACGTGGACACCCAGCTGGAGGGGTTGCGTGCCACGGTCGCCGCGATGGCGCCCGAACAGCTCGACGACGGCAGCCTGCTCACCTCGTTGCGGGCGGCCGACGGCCGCTTCGACGAGGCGGTGCTGCTGGTCGCCGGGGGGCACGAGCTGTCCGATGACGTCAGGCTGCAGGTGTGGGACCTCCCCACCGACGGCAACCCCGCCTCCACCGCCCGGAAGCTCGTCACCGAGCAGCTTGCGCTGTGGAGCCTCGACGAGCTCGCGGACGTCACCGAACTGGTCGTCAGCGAGCTGGTCGGCAATGCCCTGCGGTACGGCGGCGGCCCCGGCAAGCTGCGGCTGCTGTGCGACGACCGGCTCCGGGTGGAGGTCTCGGACACGGGTCCCGACCTGCCGCAGATCCAGCACGCCGATGTGAGCGACGAGGGCGGCCGCGGGCTGCAGCTCATCAACCTGCTGTGCCGCAGGTGGGGTTCGTGCCGGACGGCGACCGGCAAGGTCGTCTGGGCGGAGCAGAACCTTCCCCGTTAGGCAGTCCGCTCTCCCGGCGCTCCTCTCCTCCGGCCTGCGGCCCTGCGCTGTTCAGCCCTGTGCCGGTGCCGCACCACGTCGTCCTGCGACGTCCCGCGTCGTTCGTTTCCTGAACGCGATGTCTTGACGTGTCCATGTGATGGCTTTACGTTCCTCACTCATCGCAGATTCACAACTCGGCTCATCGTTCACCTACATGAACCGAATCGTGGATCACCTCCCACCGGAAGGCACCCCCACATGCGTACCGGCACCATCGCTCGCGTCATCGGCACCGCCGCCGCCCTGGCCGCACTGATCACCACGGCCTTCACGGCCCCCGCCATGGCCGGCCGGCCCGCCGGGGCAGCCCCCGACCGGGCCGTGCAAGCGGCCGCGCCGGCCGCCTTCACCCACCCCGGCGTCCTGGTGAGCCGCCCCCAGCTCGACTTCGTCCGCGCGAAGGTCCAGGCGGGCGCCCAGCCCTGGAAGGGGGCGTACGACCAGATGCTGGCCGGCACGTACGCCTCGCTCACCCGGACCGCCAAGCCCCGTTCCGTCGTGGAGTGCGGCTCGTACTCCAACCCCAACTACGGCTGCACGGACGAGCGTGAGGACGCGATCGCCGCGTACACCCTCTCGCTGGCCTGGTACATCGGCCAGGACAGCCGCTACGCCCAGAAGGCGATCCAGATCATGGACGCCTGGTCGAACGTGATCACGGACCACACCAACAGCAACGCACCGTTGCAGACCGGCTGGGCCGGCTCCACCTGGCCGCGGGCCGCCGAGATCATCAAGTACACCTACAGCAGCTGGCCGAACTCCGGACGCTTCGGCACGATGCTGCGCACCGTGTACCTGCCCGAGGTCACCAACGGCTCGCACAGCAACGGCAACTGGGAACTGTCGATGACCGAGGCCGCCATCGGCATCGCGGTCTTCCTCGAGGACCGCGCCGCGTACGACAAGGCCGTGACGAAATTCCGCGGTCGCGTCCCCGCGTACATCTACGTGACCTCCGACGGCTCCCTGCCGAAGGCCGCGCCCGGCAGCGGTCTCGACACGCGGGACGAGATCATCAGGTACTGGCAGGGACAGTCGACCTTCATGGACGGCCTCTCCCAGGAGACCTGCCGCGACCTCACCCACACCGGCTACGGGCTCTCCGCCATCTCCCACATCGCCGAGACCAGCCGCATCCAGGGCCAGGACCTCTACCCCGAGATCGCCGACCGGCTGCGTCACGCGCTCGGCCTGCACGCCAAGTACCAGCTGGGCACGGCGGTTCCGTCCTCGCTGTGCGGCGGCTCGCTCAAGGACAGCCTGGGCCCCGTCACGGAGGTCGGGTTCAACGCCCTGCATAACCGCATGGGTTATGCGATGTCGAACACCCAGACCCTCACCGAGCGGCAGCGGCCCGCCGCGTCGAACAACCTGTTCGTGGCCTGGGAGACCCTGACCCACGCCGGCAACCCCAACTGAGACAGCGGGCGCGACCGGCACGCACGACGGCCCGGGAGGAGCGATGCTCTCCCGGGCCGTCCCGCGTACGTCAGTTGCTCAGGTGCTGCTGTTCTGCGGCAGCGGATGCCTGCTCACCGGGTCAGAAGGTCAGCTTGACGCTGTTGAAGGTCCCGGTGTCACCCGAGTAGGCGTCCGTGATCTTCAGGTTCCACGTGCCGTTCGCCACCTCGGAAGAGGCGTTGACCGTGTAGGTCGCCACCACGTTGTCCGCGGAGTCGCTCGACGAGGAGTTCTTCAGCCGGTACGCCGTACCGTCCGGGGCGACCAGGTCGAGGACCAGGTCACCGCGGTAGGTGTGGGTGATGTTGACCGCGACCGAGAGGCCGCTCGGCGCATTGCCCGTGACGCCCGTGACGGCGACGGGGATGTTGGTGGTGCTCCGGTCGGCGAGGGCCTTGACGGTCGTGTTCTGGAAGACCTTGCCGCCCGGGTCGGGGTCGCCGCCGCCGGGGCGCGATCCCACGGCGATGCCGGCCCACGCGTTGGCGACCGCGGTGTACTCGGCGCTCGTCGCGCCGTAGAGCTCACCGGCCACGGCGAGGGTTCCGGTGCGGGCGGCCGCGTAGTTCGTCGTCGAGGTGAACTTGGTGGTGAGCGCCTTGAACCAGATCTGCGCGGCCTTGTCGCGGCCGATGCCCGTCACCGGAAGGCCGTCGGAGGTCGGGGAGTTGTACGAGACCCCGTTGACGGTCTTGGCACCGCTGCCCTCGGAGAGCAGGTAGAACCAGTGGTTCGCCGGGCCCGAGGAGTAGTGGACGTCGACCGAGCCGATGCCCGAGTACCAATAGTCCTTGGACGCGCCGTCCTTGCTCGGCTTGTCCATGTAGCGCAGCGGGGTGCCGTCGCCGTTGATGTTGATCTCCTCGCCGACGAAGTAGTCGCCGGGGTCCGCCGCGGTGTTGGAGTAGAACTCGACCGCGGCGGCGAAGATGTCACTGGTCGCCTCGTTGAGGCCGCCGGACTCGCCGCTGTAGTTGAGGCCCGCGGTGTTCGAGGTGACGCCGTGCGTCATCTCGTGGGCGGCCACGTCGAGGGAGGTCAGGGGCGCGGAGTTGCCGCTGCCGTCCCCGTACGTCATGCAGAAGCAGCTGTCGGACCAGAACGCGTTGACGTAGTTGTTGCCGTAGTGGACGCGGGAGTACGCACCGACGCCGTCACCCCGGATGCCGCTGCGGCCGTGGATGTTCTTGTAGTAGTCCCACGTCTCGGCCGCGCCGTAGTGGGCGTCGGCGCCGGCGGTCTCGAGGTTCGACGGGAGGCCGTTGCCCCAGATGTCGTCGGTGCCGGAGAAGAGCGTCCCGGTGCCCGACGTGCCGCGGTTCAGGTTGTACGTCTTGTGGTTGCCGCGCGTCGAGTCGGTGAGGTTGTACGAGCCCGAGGTGCCGAGCGTCACCTGACCGCTGTACTGGGTGTTGCCGGTGCCCGTCTCGATGGCCTGCCACTCGTAGAGCTTGGCGCCGGAGGAGGCGTCGGTGATGACGTGCAGCTCGTTCGGGGTGCCGTCGTGCTGGAGGCCGCCGACGACGGTCTCGTACGCGAGCCGGGGTGTGCCGCTCGCCGTCCAGACCACCTTGCGCGGGGCCTTGCTGGCCTCGGTCTTCTTGGAGCCCTCGGCCTTCGCCGCGGTCAGGGCCTGCTTCTCGGCGGTGGCGGGCGCGACGTCCGCCGCGGTGCCCACCGCCTTCAGCTGGGCGCCCGTGGCCTTGGACGCCTTGGTGACGCCCTCGGTCCTCCCGGCCTTCGTCTCGGCCACGACCAGGTCGCCGCCGAGGACGGGAAGGCCGTCGAGGGTGCGCTCGTAGCGGGTGTGCGTGGTGCCGTCGACGTCCTGGACGACGTCGCGGACCACGAGCTTCTCCGTGGCGCCGAGGCCGAGCTCCTTGGCGGTCGCCGCCTTGGTGGAGTTGGCCTCGCGGAGGAGTTCGGCACGCTGGGCGGGGGAGAGCTTCGCGGGCAGCGAACCCGGGTCGGCGCCCTTGGCGGCGGCGGCCGAGGAGGCGGCGGCGTCGGGAGCGGCGGTGGCCGCCCCGGTCTGTACTCCGACGGTGAGGAGGGCTGCTGCGGCTATGAGAGCGCCGGTCGCGGTGGCACGACGGCTGGATCTGGATCTCACGCGGACTCCTTCTGCGAGGGGGGTGACGGCCGGCTGGGTGAGCCGGACGGGCAGAGCAGGCGGTGCGCAGAACGGGGGAAGAGTCCCAGCAGAAAGGGGTGTATGTCAGGACCGCGTCAACACATTGGCCGGAACTCGTCCGTTGCCGGAATGGTCATGTTCGTTAAGCGGACGTTTCGCCGTATGTCATCCAGGTGCCGTAAAGAGGGTGCCGGGACCGTCGGGGGCCAGAATTCGCAGGGTGAGTTGAGATTTCGTTCGAATTCACGGTGTTCGAACGGCGAAGCGGCAAACGGACGATGACCACGTGCTGAGACGGCGCAGAACTGTGGCCAGTTCTGCGCCGTCCCTGGATGGCAGCGGACCTACCCGTCGGTACTCCGTCAGGCCAGACTCTCCCGCCAGGCGCGGTGAAGCCCGGCGAACCTGCCGTCGGTGCCGATGAGTTCGGCCGGACTTCCGTCCTCCACGATGCGGCCGTGCTCCATCACGAGAACCCGGTCCGCGATCTCCACGGTCGACAGGCGGTGGGCGATCACCACCGCCGTACGGCCGTGCAGCACGGTGTCCATGGCACGCTGCACCGCCCGCTCGCCGGGAATGTCGAGCGAGCTCGTCGCCTCGTCGAGAATCAGCACGGCGGGATCCGCGAGCAAGGCGCGGGCGAACGCCACCAGCTGACGCTGACCGGCCGAGATCCGGCCACCCCGCTTGCGTACGTCCGTGGCGTAGCCGTCAGGCAGGCCGCTGATGAAGTCGTGCGCGCCGATGGCCTTCGCCGCGTGCTCGATCTCCTCGGGCGTCGCGTCCGGACGGCCGATCGCGATGTTCTCCGCGATCGTCCCCGAGAACAGGAACGCCTCCTGGGTCACCATCACCACACCCCGCCGCAGCTCCGGTGTCGCAAGATCGCGCAGATCGGTCCCGTCCAGCAGGACCCGGCCCTCGGTCGGATCGTAGAAACGCGCCAGCAGCTTGGCGAGCGTCGACTTGCCCGCGCCCGTCGAACCGACCACGGCCACCGTCTGGCCCGCCGGGATCGTCAGACCGAAGCGGGGCAGGACCTCGCCGCCCGTCCGGTAGGCGAACCGCACCCCGTCGAACCTCACCTCACGGCCCGGGTACCCGCCGGCGGGGGAGGGCAGTTCCTTCGGCGAGGCCGGCTCGGGAACGGCGGGCGTCTGCGCCAGCAGACCGGCGATCTTCTCCAGCGAGGCAGCCGCCGACTGGTAGGAGTTGAGGAACATCGCGAGCCGGTCGATCGGGTCGTACAGCCGCCGCAGATACAGCACCGCCGCGGCCAGCACCCCGAGTGCCAGCGTCCCCGACGCGACGCGGTGGGCACCCCACAGCACCATCGCGGCCACCGCCGTGTTGGCGACCAACCGGGAACCGACGACATAGCGGGCCATCTCCAGCAGCGCGTCCCCGTTCCGCCGCTCGTGGCGGTGGTTGAGCACCGAGAAGTCCGCGTCGTTGACCCGCTCCCTGCGGAAGGCCTGCACGGGGCGGATCCCGTTCATCGTCTCCGCGAACTTCACGATGACCCCGGCGATGGCCGAGGAGCGCGCCGAATAGGCCTCGGCCGCCCGGAGCCGGTACATCCGCACCAGCAGGTACAGGGGCACGAAGGAGGCCACCGCGATCGCGCCGATGCCGAGATCCAGCCACAGCAGCATCAGCGAGATCGACACGAACGACAGGACCACACCGATGAGTTCCTGGAGCCCCTCGCTCAGCAGCTCGCGCAGGGACTCCACATCCGTGGTCGAGCGCGAGATCAGCCGGCCGGAGGTGTAGCGCTCGTGGAAGTCGACGCTGAGCGCCTGTGCGTGGCGGAAGATCCGGCCGCGCAGATCGAGCAGCACGTCCTGGTTGATCCGCGCGGCGGCCCGGATGAACGCGTACTGCAGCGCCCCCGCGCCGACCGAGCACACGCCGTACCCCACGCCCACGGCGATCAGCGGCCCGTAGTCGTGGTCCCGGAACGCGGGCACGCCGCTGTCGATGGCGTACGCGACCAGCAACGGCCCCGCCTGCACCGCGACCTGCTGGACCAGGAGCAGGAGGGACGCCACGACCACCCGGGCGCGCAGGGGGCCGAGCAGCGAGGTCAGCAGAGCCCAGGTCGAACCGGGCGGCGCGGGAAGGGCGTCCTGATCGAAGGCGTCCCCGGGGCCCGGCCGGTCGGGCTTCGCCCCGGGAAGGTCCTCGTCGGCGAGGACGGATCCGTCGGTGGCGGCCGGTCCGTCGGCAGTGGCACTGGTCATCGGGAGCTGCCCTCCTCGGCAGTGAGCACACGGGCGTCGTCCTCGGCACCCGACATCAGCCAGGCGTATTCGGCACTGGTGCGCAGAAGTTCCTGATGGGTCCCGACGGCGCTGATCCGGCCCTCGGACAGCAGAGCCACCCGGTCGGCCAGCATCACCGTGGACGGCCGGTGCGCGACCACCACGGCCGTCGTCTCGTCGAGCACGCGCCGCAGCGCCGCCTCCACCAGCGCCTCCGTGTGCACATCCAGAGCGGAGAGCGGGTCGTCGAGCACCAGGAACCGCGGCTCGCCGACCACCGCACGGGCCAGCGCGAGACGCTGGCGCTGGCCGCCGGAAAGACTCAGGCCCTGCTCCCCGACCTGGGTGTCGACACCCTGCGGCAGGTCGTACACGAAGTCGGCCTGCGCCACCGCGAGCGCCCGGCGCAGCTCCTTCTCACCCGCACCGTCCGCGCCCATCAGAACGTTCTCCCCGACGGTCGCCGAGAAGAGCGTCGGCTCCTCGAACGCCACCGAGACGAGCTCGCGCAGCCTGGGCCGTCCCATGGTGGCGATGTCCTCGCCGTCCAGCAGGATCCGCCCGCCGGAGACCTCGTGCAGCCGCGGGACGAGTGCCGTGAGCGTTGTCTTCCCCGACCCGGTCGCCCCCACCAGGGCCATCGTCTCGCCGGGCCGGACCCGCAGGTCGATCCGGGCCAGTACGGGTACGGAACCGGGCTCGGCATCCGGGTAGCGGAACTCGACCCCGTCGAAGACGATGCCCGCCCCGGCCCGCCCGGCCGCCGCGTCCGGGGCGTCCTCGTCCAGTTCCTCGGCCACGTCCATGACCTCGAAGTAGCGGTCGGCGGCCGTCGCCGACTCCTGGCTCATCGCCAGCAGGAAGCCGATCGACTCGACCGGCCAGCGCAGTGCGAGCGCCGTCGACAGGAACGCGACCAGCGTCCCGGCGGACAGGCCGCCGTCCGCCACCTGGATCGTGCCGAGCACCAGCGCGGCACCGATCGCCAGCTCGGGGATGGCGGTGATGAGCGCCCAGATCCCCGCGAGCAGCCGGGCCTTGCCCAGCTCCGTACCGCGCAGCCGCTGCGCCAGCGCGCGGAAGGCCTGCGCCTGGCTGCGGTTCCGGCCGAAACCCTTCACGATGCGGATGCCCAGCACGCTCTCCTCGACGACCGTCGTCAGATCACCGACCTGGTCCTGCGCCGAGCGCGCCACCAGCGCGTACTTCGACTCGAAGAGCGAGCACAGGACCATCAGCGGCAGCGCGGGCGCCAGGAGCACCAGCCCGAGCGACCAGTCCTGGGCGAACAGGATGACGAAACCGACCAGGATCGTCGTGGTGTTGACCAGCAGGAACGTCAGCGGGAAAGCCAGGAACATCCGCATCAGCATCAGATCCGTCGTCCCGCGCGAGAGCAGCTGCCCCGAGGGCCAGCGGTCGTGGAAGGCCACCGGAAGCCGTTGCAGATGCCGGTAGAGATCGGCGCGCATCGACGCCTCGACCCCCGCCAGCGGCCGCGCCACGAGCCACCGCCGGAGCCCGAACAGCCCTGCCTCGGCGATCCCCAGCAACAGCAGGTAGAGCGCGCCCAGCCAGACTCCGCCCGGGTCCCGGTCCGCGACGGGACCGTCCACCATCCACTTCAGGACGAGGGGGATCACCAGGCCGAGACACGAGGCCAGGACCGCCACGAGAGCGGCACTGAGCCAGCGCATCCGCACAGGTCGGACATAGGGCCACAGACGCATGAGGGAGCGCACGGCGGACCGGTCCGTGTGCTCTGCAGGTTTTTCGGGCATCAGGAGCGAGCCTATGGTTCACCACTGACATCGCTCATCTGGTTTTCCGGACACTCCGCACCGGTCGGAGGTCTCCGTCAACCGATCGGCGGATGCCGGTTCGAGCGTGACGGCGGATACCGCGCCACCGGACCCGGCGCAATCCTCGACGTATGCCAGTCATCGAAGTGAACGCGGTACGCAAGGCGTACGCGGGGCGCGTTGCGGTCGACGGAGTGAGCTTCTCCGTGGACGAGGGGGAGATCTTCGGGATCCTCGGACCCAACGGAGCGGGCAAGACGACCACCGTCGAATGCGTCGAGGGACTGAGGGTCCCCGACGCGGGCACGGTCCGGGTCGCCGGACTCGATCCCGTCGCCGACCGCGACCGGGTGACGCTCCTGCTCGGCGCCCAGCTCCAGGAGAGCGAGCTGCAGCCCAAGCTGACCGTGCGCGAGGCGCTCGAGCTGTACAGCGCCTTCTATCCGCAGCCCGCCGACTGGCGGTCGCTCGCCGAACGGCTCGGGCTGGACAACCACCTGGACCGCCGCTTCGCCGAGCTGTCCGGCGGTCAGAAGCAGCGGCTGTTCATCGCCCTCGCACTCATCGGCGATCCACGGGTGGTCGTGCTCGACGAACTGACCACCGGCCTCGACCCGAGGGCCCGCAGGGACACCTGGCGGCTCATCGAGGAGATCCGGGCCGGCGGGGTGACGGTCCTGCTGGTCACCCACTTCATGGAGGAGGCCGAGCGACTCTGCGACCGGGTCGCGGTGATCGACAAGGGCCGCCTCGTCGCGCTCGACACCCCTGCCGGGCTGATCGGCCGGGCCGCGGGCTCCACCGTCATCTCCTTCACCCCGTCGGAGCCGCTCCCGCCGGCCGAGCTCGCCGGACTGCCCGGTGCCGTCTCCGTCTCCGTCGCGGAGTCCGACGGCGGTGTCGTCGTCCACGGTGACGACGACACCGCCAACGCGGTCATCTCGCTGCTGGCCCGGCACCGTGTCACCGCACGCCACCTGCGCGTCCTGGAAGCCAGCCTGGACGACGCCTTCCTCGACCTCACGGAACGGGCCACCCGGACATGACCACAGCCATGGGTACAGCGCGCACCACGGGAACGAACGGCTCGCTCGTCGCGGTCCTCCGGGCGGAGACCCGCCTCTTCCTGCGGGAGCCGGGCAGCCTGTTCTGGATCCTCGTCTTCCCGACCGCCCTGCTGACGGTCCTCGGGCTCATCCCGTCCTTCCGCCAGGACGACGCCGCCCTCGGCGGGAGAAGCGTCATCGACCTGTACGTACCGGTGGCCGTCCTGCTCGGCATGATCATGGCCGGTCTGCAGGCCATGCCGCCGATCCTCACCGGCTACCGCGAACGCGGCATCCTGCGCCGGATGTCCGCCACCCCGGTACGCCCGTCCGCTCTGCTGACCGCCCAGATCGCGCTGCACGGGGCGGCCTCCGCCGCCTCCGCCCTGCTCGCCGTCGCCGTCGGGCGGATCGCGTTCGGGGTGCGGCTGCCGGAACAGGCCCTCGGCTACCTGCTGGCCCTGCTCCTGGCGACCGCCTGCGTCCTCGCCCTCGGCGCAACGATCTGCGCGCTGTCCCGGACGACCAAGGCCTCGGCGGCCATCGGATCGGTGGCGTACCTGGTGATGATGTTCACCGCAGGCGTCTGGGTGCCCGTCCAGACCATGCCCGACCTGCTCCGCCGGATCGTCGGGGCGACCCCGTTCGGCGCCGCCTCACAGGCGCTGGACCAGGCGGCCTCCGGCAGCTGGCCCCACTGGGTGCACCTGGGGGTGATGGCGCTGTGGACCGCGGCACTGGGGGCGGCAGCCACCCGGCTCTTCCGCTGGGAGTGACCAGGCAGACGGCGGCGGGGAGACTGGGGCCCATGGGTGACGGGGGAGACGCGGTGAGCGGCGGCACGACGGTCGAGCAACGCTACGAGCAGTTCCACCGGTACGGGCCGTACACGTTCCTGGGCATCGCCGTCCTGATGGCCGCACTGTCCTCCGGCCTCGTCGGGATGTCCCGCGCGGACGTGTACGCCGCCGGGATCCTGGTCCCCGCGGCCTGCGCCCTGCAGCTGTGGTGGGACCGCACCCGGGCCGGGGCCCCTCCGCACGCGCGTGCCGGACGGGTCTACTACGTCCTGCGGACCGTGCTCGCCTTCGCACTCTGCTGGTGCAACCCGTTCTTCTCCGTCTACGCCATCGTCGGCTACTTCGACGCGGGCAACCTGCTCCCCGGACGCTTCGCCCGCGCCGGACTGCTCTGCACCGCCGTCACGATGGCCGGCGCGCAGTCCGGCAGCGGAATGCCACCGGCCTCCCTCACCAACTGGGCGGCCTTCGGCGCGCTCTTCGTCCTGCACGCCTCCCTCGCCCTCCTCTTCGGCAGCCTCGGCGCCCGGGAGGCCGAGAAGGCCCGGCGCCAGACCGAGACCATCGGCGAACTGGAGCGCACCAACACCCGGCTGGAACAGGCCCTCGCGGAGAACGCGGCCCTGCACGCCCAACTCCTCGTCCAGGCCCGGGAGGCCGGTGTCGCCGACGAGCGTCGGCGGCTGGCCGCCGAGATCCACGACACCCTCGCGCAGGGACTGACCGGAATCATCGCCCAGCTCCAGGCCGCCACGTCCACGGCGGACTCCGATCCGTCCCTGGCCCGCGAGCACCTGGACCGTGCCGCCGGGCTCGCCCGGGACAGCCTCGGTGAGGCACGGCGTTCCGTGCACAACCTGGTGCCCGCCGCGCTCGAGGACGACGACCTTCCGGGAGCGCTCACGAAGACGGTCACCCGGTGGGCCGAACACACCAGCGTGCGCGTCGGCTTCACCGTCACGGGCGCCGTCGAGCCGCTCCACGACGAGGTCGGCGCCACCCTGCTCCGTATCGCCGAGGAGTCCCTCGCCAACGCCGCCAGGCACGCCGGAGCGTCACGGGTCGGCGTCACGCTCTCCTACATGGGCGACGAGATCACCCTGGACGTACGCGACGACGGCCACGGCTTCGACCCGGAAGCGCTCCCGCCGTACAGAGGCTCGGGCGGATTCGGCCTCGGCGGGATGCGGTCCCGCGCCGAACGGATCGCGGGCACGGTCACGGTGGAGTCCGAACCCGGACTGGGCACGGCCGTCTGCGCCAGAGTGCCCCTGGTCCACCGTGGCTGACGGACAGTACGGTGGCCCGACATGACTGAGGCCACGGGCACCGCACGCGTCATCACCCTTCTCGTCGTCGACGACCACCCCGTGGTACGCGACGGCCTGCGCGGCATGTTCGCATCCGCCCCCGGCTTCGACGTGCTGGGTGAGGCGGCCGACGGAGTGGCAGCCGTCGAGCTCGCCACCCGGCTGGATCCCGATGTCGTCCTGATGGACCTCCGGATGCCGGGCGGCGGGGGAGTGGCCGCCATCGCCGAGCTGACCCGGCTCGGCGCCCGGTCCAAGGTGCTCGTCCTGACCACGTACGACACCGACTCCGACACCCTCCCGGCGATCGAGGCGGGCGCGACCGGTTACCTGCTCAAGGACGCGCCCCGCGACGAACTCTTCACCGCCGTCCGTGCCGCCGCCGACGGCCGCACCGTGCTCTCCCCGGCCGTCGCGTCCCGGCTCATCGCGCGGGTGCGCACTCCGGCCGCTCCCGGCCACGAGTCGCTGTCCGCGCGCGAGCGCGAGGTGCTGAGCCTCGTGGCCAGGGGGACGTCGAACCGCGAGATCGCGGCCGAGCTGTTCATCAGCGAGGCGACCGTGAAGACCCACCTCACCCATGTCTTCGCCAAACTGGGTGCCAAGGACCGCGCCGCTGCCGTCGCCGTCGCCTACGAGCGGCGCATCCTCGGCTGAGCCGCGCCCCTCACCCCGTCACCCGCAGCAGCAGCACCGACCTCCCCGGCACCGTCAGCGTCGTACCGCCCCGGTGGACCGTGCCGGGGGCCGTGGACTGGTCCTCCCGGGAGGTGTCCAGGAGCAGTTCGTACGACTGCGCCCAGGGCGCTCCCGGCAGATGGAAGTCGCACGGGGTGTGCGCGGCGTGCAGGACGGCCAGGAAGCTGTCGTCGGTGATCTGCTCGCCCCGGGCGTCCCTGCCCGGGATGTCGCGCCCGGAGAGGTAGAGGCCGAGTGTCGCGGCCGGTGCGTACCAGTCCCCCTCCGTCATCTCCGTGCCCTGCTGCGTGAACCACGCCAGGTCCCGCAGCCCGTCCGGGGCCTGGGGGGTCCCGGCGAAGAAGGCGCGGCGGCGCAGTACCGGATGGGCCTGGCGCAGGGCCAGCACCCGGGTGGTCAGCTCGGTCAGCTCCCGCCACTCCGGCCGGTCGAGGAGCGACCAGTCCAGCCAGCCGATCTCGTTGTCCTGGCAGTACGCGTTGTTGTTGCCGCCCTGCGTACGGCCCATCTCGTCGCCCGCCACCAGCATCGGCACACCGGTCGAAAGGAGCAGCGTGGTGAGCAGGTTGCGCAGCTGGCGGCGGCGCAGGGCGTTGATGGCGGGGTCGTCGCTCTCGCCCTCCGCGCCGCAGTTCCAGGCACGGTTGTCGTTCGTGCCGTCACGGTTGCCCTCGCCGTTGGCCTCGTTGTGCTTGTGCTCGTAGGTGACCAGGTCGCGCAGGGTGAATCCGTCGTGGGCGGTGACGAAGTTGACGGAGGCGTACGGGCGTCTGCCGCCCCAGGCGTACAGATCGCTCGACCCCGTGAGCCGGTAGCCGATGTCCCGTACGTCCGGGAGCGCACCGCGCCAGAAGTCCCGTACGGCGTCGCGGTAGCGGTCGTTCCACTCGGTCCACAGGGGAGGGAAGGCGCCGACCTGGTAGCCGCCGTTGCCGACGTCCCACGGTTCGGCGATGAGCTTGACCCGGCGCAGGACCGGGTCCTGCGCGATCACCGCGAGGAAGGGGGAGAGCATGTCGACGTCGTGCATCGAGCGGGCCAGTGCAGCCGCCAGGTCGAAGCGGAAGCCGTCGACGCCCATCTCCGTCACCCAGTAGCGCAGCGAGTCCGTGATCAGGCGGAGCACCTGCGGCTGCACCACGTGCAGGGTGTTGCCGCAGCCGGTGTAGTCCGCGTAGCGGCGGGCGTCCGGCTGGAGGCGGTAGTAGCCGCGGTTGTCGATGCCGCGCAGGGACAGCATCGGGCCGAGCTCGCCCGCCTCCGCGGTGTGGTTGTAGACCACGTCGAGGATCACCTCGATCCCGGCGTCGTGCAGGGCGTGCACCATCTTCTTGAACTCGCCGACCTGTCCGCCCGCCGTGCCGCTCGCCGCGTAGCCGGCGTGCGGTGCGAAGTAGCCGATCGAGTTGTATCCCCAGTAGTTGTGCAGTCCGCGCCGCAGCAGATGGTCCTCGTGGGCGAACTGATGGACGGGGAGCAGTTCCACGGCCGTCACGCCGAGCCGCTGGAGGTGGCCGACGGCGGCGGGGTGGGCGAGTCCGGCGTAGGTGCCCCGCAGCTCCGGCGGGATGTCCGGGTGGAGCTTGGTGAAGCCGCGCACGTGCAGTTCGTAGATGACCGAGTCCGCCCACGGGGTCTTGGGCCTTCGGTCCTCCACCCAGTCGTCGTCGTCGTGCACGACGACGCCCTTGGGCACGTACGGCGCCGAGTCCCGGTCGTCGCGCACGGTGTCGGCGACCTGCTGCTGCGGCCAGTCCCTCACATGGCCGTACACCTCGGGCGGCAGGGTGAACGAACCGTCCACCGCACGGGCGTACGGGTCGAGGAGCAGTTTCGCCGCGTTCCAGCGGGCGCCGGTCCAGGGGTCCCAGCGGCCGTGCACCCGGTAGCCGTAACGCTGTCCGGCCCGTACGCCGGGGACGAAACCGTGCCAGATCTCATGGGTGAGTTCGGTCAGGGGCAGCCGTGTCTCGCGGCCCTGCGCATCGAAGAGACAGAGCTCGACGGCCTCCGCCCCGCCGGCCCAGAGTGCGAAGTTGGTGCCCGCGACGCCGTCCGGACCGACCCGGAACCGGGCTCCGAGCGGCATCGGGGCACCCGGCCATACGGGTGGTCCGGCCGGTTCCTTCCGTACGGCCGGTCCGCGCTCCACCACCCTCCCGATCGTCGGTGACGCTTCCTCCTGCTCGGCTGTGCTCGACACCTCTCGGCCTCCCGCGGCTCGTCGGGGCGGCACCGCAGACAGGGCGCACGGCGTCCCGGCCGCGGCCCTCCCGGTGTGGTCCTCCCCCTCTGTTCTGCCCACGGCGGGGCCCGCACTCACGTTTCCCCCGCCCTCCCCTTGTCGTTGGGGGGACGTGAACCACGTAGCGAAGAGAGCACGGGCGGGTTCGGCCGCCGTGCTGACATGGGCAGGGCTGTTCGCCGTGCTGGCCGTACTGACCGGCTGCACCGGGGGCATGCCGATCTTCGGGGACGACCGATCCCCCGATGACGTCATCCGGATCGTCCCCAAGGACGGCGCCGAGAACGTCGGAGCCAGGAGCCGGATCATGGTCACCGTCCCCGACGGACGGCTCGAACGGGTCAAGGTGACACGGATGGAGGACGCGGAACGGAAGGAGGTGCGGGGCGAGATCGCGAAGGACGGCCGGTCCTGGGCGCCCCAGGACGCCGCGTACCGGCTCGGACTGGCGGGGAAGTACAGCGTCGAAGCGGTCGCCGTCGACGAGGTCGGCCACCGCTCGGCCCGCAACACCACCTTCACGACCCTCGTGCCCAAGGACCGCTTCATCGGCTACTTCAAGCCGGAGAACCGGTCCACGGTGGGCACCGGAATGATCGTCTCCTTCGACTTCAACCGGCCGGTCAAGCACCGTGCCGCGGTGGAGAAGGCCATCAGGATCACCGCGGAGCCCGAGACCGAGGTGGTCGGCCACTGGTTCGGGAAGGACCGCCTCGACTTCCGCCCGGCCACGTACTGGAAACCCGGCACCGAGGTCACCGTCGATGTGGGGCTGCGCGACGTCAAGGGTGCGCCCGGGGTGTACGGCAGCCAGAAGAAGAAGGTCACCTTCCGGGTCGGCAGGTCGCAGACGTCCGTGGTCGACGCCCTGAACCACACCATGGAGGTACGCAGCGACGGCGAGCTCGTCAGTACGGTGCCCATCACCGCGGGCGCGAAGAAGACGACCACGTACAACGGGAAGATGGTGGTCTCCGAACTGCACGAGATGACCCGGATGGACAGCCGCACCGTCGGCTTCGGCGGCGAGTACGACATCAAGGACGTACCGCACGCCATCCGGCTGACCAAGTCGGGGACCTTCCTGCACGGCAACTACTGGGAGTCCCCCGACATCTTCGGCTCCGACAACACCAGCCACGGCTGTATCGGCCTGCGCGACGTGAAGGGCGGCAGCTCGGACACCCCGGCCGGATGGTTCTTCGAGCGGACGCTCGTGGGCGATGTCGTCGAGGTGATCAACTCCGCCGACACGACGGTCGCCCCGGACAACGGGCTCGGCGGGTGGAACCTCGGATGGGACCGGTGGAAGGCCGGTTCGGCACTGCGCTGATCCCCGGTCCGACCTGCGCAGGTCCCGGAGACGCGGTCTCCGGGACCACCGGGGGGCGGGGCTGCGTGACTTGGGACGGAACGGTGACATTCCGGGGGAGTTCTCCCAGCGCCCGGTGTGATTATCTTGCGCCGAGCGTGCACGTACAGCGCGCGGGGGTGCGGGCCATGGCGGGGCCAGGCCGTGCGAGGGGAGACGAGCACATTGAACGGGCAGCCGATATCGGGGGCATCGGCCGGGGCGGGCAGAGGACGGCGTGGGCGTAGGACCCCCGGACTTCTCGCACTGGTACTGGGTGCGCTGCTTCTGCTGGTGACGGCATGCGGCGGGGGCGGCGACGCGGGCGGGGCGAAGGACGGCAAGGGAGCGGGCGCGAAGGTCGACGACACCAGCGCCTCGCAGGCGGTGGTGACCATCGCACCCAAGGACGGCGCCGATGACGTGGCGACGAGCGGGGCGCTGAAGGTCTCGGCCGCCCAGGGCAAGCTGAGCACGGTCAAGGTCGCCGACCCCAAGGGCAAGGCGGTCGAGGGCAAGATATCCGCCGACGGCCTCAGCTGGGCGCCCGACCGGCATCTCGCCGCCGCGACCAAGTACACCGTGCACGCGGTCGCCAAGGACACGAAGGGCCGTCAGTCGGCCAAGGACACCACCTTCACCACGCTCGTCCCCCAGAACACCTTCATCGGGCAGTACACGCCCGAGGACGGCGCGACCGTCGGCGTCGGCATGCCGGTGTCGATCCACTTCACCCGGGGCATCACCGACCCGGACGCCGTGGAGAGGGCGATCAAGGTGACGGCGGAACCCGCCGTGCCGGTCGAGCCCCACTGGTTCGGCAACGACCGCCTCGACTTCCGTCCCGAGGAGTACTGGGCCGCGGGTACCGAGGTGACGCTGCGCCTCGACCTCGACGGCGTCGAGGGACGGCCGGGTGTCTACGGCAAGCAGGCCAAGACCGTGAAGTTCACCATCGGCCGCAGCCAGGTCTCCACCGTCGACGCGAGCTCCAAGCGGATGAAGGTCGTCCGCGACGGCGAGCAGATCAAGGACATCCCGATCTCCGCGGGCGCCCCGTCGACGACCACGTACAACGGACAGATGGTCATCAGCGAGAAGCTCAAGGTGACCCGGATGAACGGTGACACCGTCGGCTTCGGCGGTGAGTACGACATCAAGGACGTGCCCCACGCGATGCGGCTGTCCACGTCGGGCACCTTCATCCACGGCAACTACTGGGGCGCGTCGAGCATCTTCGGCTCGACCAACACCAGCCACGGCTGCGTCGGTCTGCGCGACGTACGCGGCGCCTGGGACGGCAAGACCCCGGCTGCCTGGTTCTTCGACAACTCGCTGATCGGTGACGTGGTGGTCGTGAAGAACTCCAAGGACAAGGTGATCCAGCCGGACAACGGCCTCAACGGCTGGAACATGGACTGGTCGGAGTGGACCGAGTAGGTCTGCTCGCTCCCCTGCGCATGCGACGGGCCCGGTGCTGTGACCAACGGCACCGGGCCCGTCGGCGTTAGTGATGGTTAACCTGCCTTCCATGACCGTAACCCTCGAAGTAAGCGACAACGTCGGCACGATCCGGCTGGACCGTCCGCCGATGAACGCCCTGGACGTCGCCACCCAGGACCGGCTGCGCGAGCTCGCCGAGGAGGCGACCCGGCGCGACGACGTGCGTGCCGTGATCCTCTACGGCGGCGAGAAGGTGTTCGCGGCGGGCGCGGACATCAAGGAGATGCAGGCGATGGACCACACGGCGATGATCGTGCGCTCCAAGGCCCTGCAGGACTCGTTCACCGCCGTGGCGCGCATCCCCAAGCCCGTCGTGGCGGCCGTCACCGGCTACGCGCTGGGCGGCGGCTGCGAACTGGCGCTCTGCGCCGACTTCAGGATCGCCGCGGACAACGCCAAGCTCGGCCAGCCCGAGATCATGCTCGGGCTGATCCCGGGCGCCGGCGGCACCCAGCGGCTCGCCCGGCTGGTCGGTCCGTCCAGGGCCAAGGACCTGATCTTCACGGGCCGTCACGTGAAGGCCGAGGAGGCCCTGAGGATCGGCCTGGTGGACCGTGTGGTGCCCGCGGCCGAGGTGTACGAGCAGGCGCACGCCTGGGCCGCCCGGCTGGCCCAGGGGCCGGCGCTGGCGCTGCGCGCCGCGAAGGAGTCCGTGGACGCGGGTCTGGAGACGGACATCGACACCGGGCTCACGATCGAGCGGAACTGGTTCGCCGGTCTGTTCGCCACCGAGGACCGGGAGCGCGGTATGCGCAGCTTTGTGGAGGAGGGGCCCGGCAAGGCCAAGTTCCTCTGACGGGAAGCCAGTTGGGTACAGAGGGACGCGCGTTCATCCGTGTGGGCGCATTAGCTGGACCTTAAGAGAACCTTAAGGTCCGGTGTGCGTCCCCTCTGTGCAATTACCCGGCGAAGGTGCGTCGGCGCAGTTCACCCTGGCTGCCAGGGGTGTTGTTCTGCCCCTGGCATATGTCAATCCGCCCTCTCGGAATGGTGGATTCCGGTGAGGGGATTCCGCAGGAACGGTCACGGAAGGCGTTCCGTGCGGCCATGATGGTGGGCATGGCGGGCCTGGAGGGTGTGGAACAGCCGCGACCGCGCAGCAGTGCGACCGCGGCACGCTGGATGCCGGCCGTCGATGACGAACAGGCGTTCAAAGCGCTGGAGTTGTTCGGAAATCCGACGGAGGACGAAGTCCGGCTGCCCTCGCGCCCCGAGTCCGCGGCCACCGCCCGTCGGCTCACCTCGTGCGTGATGCTGCGTCAGTGGGCGCTGCCCCCGCAGACCTCGGAGCACGCCGTACTGCTCGTCTCCGAGCTCGTGGGCAACGCCGTGCGGCACACCGGGGCGCGGGTCTTCGGACTGCGGATGCTGCGCCGGCGGGGCTGGATCCGGATCGAGGTGCGCGACCCCTCGCGAGGGCTGCCGTGTCTGATGCCCGTCCGGGAGATGGATGTCAGCGGCCGGGGGCTCTTCCTCGTCGACAAGCTCTCCGACCGCTGGGGTGTGGATCTCCTGCCCCGCGGCAAGACCACCTGGTTCGAGATGCGCACCTCCGACCGCTGAGGCCGACCGCTGGGGCCCGCCGATGGGGGTGGGCTGATGACGGCGCCTGCCGCCGCGACGTACAGAAGCCCCCGGTCGGCCGTGGTGCGGCGCGTCGGGGGCTTCTGTGTGGGCCGTGGAATGGGGGGTGTGTCCACGGCCGCGCTGGGGACCTGGCTCGGGTCGGAGGAGGTCGTGTCCCCGACTATGGCAGACGGGCGACCCTGTCGCCAAAACGGTAAACCGGTCAATCTGTGCTGAATAGTCATATTAAGCTTCTGAATCACAGGTGTGATGAGTCACCGGCCTGGCTTTCTTTGCATGGATATGAGTTTCGGCGAGTGATTCATTGATCATCTCCGAAAAGCGTCAATCATCATATTCCGCCCATCTCGCCCTACTGTGTCTCGGGTCTCGGGGAATCAGCACCCGAACCGAAACCCGCGAGGTGGACGGCCATGAACGGTCGCAGGACACCGGTTCCCCGCCGCACCGCCCTGCGCGCGACAGCGGGCACCCTCCTGGCAGGCGCCGCCACCGCAGGCTGCGCACGGGACGACACCACCACCCACGCCCCGCAGACGGGCCACGAGCCCCAGCAGTCCCGCGGCGCCGCCCCCCCGGCTCCCGCCCCGCACCGGTTTCCCGGCCGGCCGGTCCAGATCGAGCACGGCCCCCGCGACCGGAACCGTGTCGCCCTCACCTTCCACGGCCACGGCGACCCCGTCCTCGCGCGCACCGTCCTCGCCGAAGCCGAACGGGCCGGAGCCCGGCTCACCGTCCTGGCCGTCGGAAGCTGGCTCGACGAACACCCCGAGATGGCCCGCCGGATTCTCGACGGCGGCCACGACCTCGGCAACCACACCCAGCGCCACCTCGACATCAACGCGATGGACGAGGCACAGGCGTACGCCGAGATCACCGGCTGCGCCCAGCGGCTGCGCCGCCTCACCGGCTCCATCGGCACCTGGTTCCGCCCGTCGCGCGCCCGGTACGCCACCCCACTCGTCCAGGACCTCGCCCGCCGGGCCGGCTACGCACACGTCCTCGCCTACGACGTGGACTCGCTCGACTTCACCTCACCGGGCGTCGCCGCAGTCACCCGCAAGGTCGCAGGCGAACTCCGCAACGGATCCGTGGTGAGCCTGCACTTCGGCTACCGGGACACCGTCGCCGCACTGCCTCTCCTCCTCACCGAAATCGACCGGCGCCAACTGCGCGCGGTGACCACGACGGAGCTGCTGACCTGATGCTTCCCTCCCTGCGCACCACCACCGCCACGGTCCTCCTCGGGGGCGTGCTCGTCGCAGCGCTCGCCGCCTGCGGGACGCCCGGAGACCGGGCCAGGTCCTCCCGCACCGAGGCCGCCGCACCTCCGGTCAAGCCGGCGCGGGCCGCGACTCCGCCCGGACTGCCGGGGATGCCGCCCGTGCTCGACCCCAAGGACGTCTACGCCGCAGACCGCGCGGGAAAGCTCTCACCGGCCGTCAAGGGCTTCCCGTCCCGGGTGTACGTCCCCAACACCAACTCCGACACGGTGTCGGTGATCGACCCCGCGACGTACAAGGTCATCGAGACCATCCCCGTCGGCCGGCAGCCCCAGCACGTCGTCCCCTCCTGGGACCTGAAGACGCTCTGGGTCAACAACGACGTGGGCGACAGCCTCACCGCCATCGACCCGGCCACCGGGAAGACCGGCCGTACGCTCGAGGTCTCCGACCCGTACAACCTCTACTTCACCCCGAACGGCAAGTACGCCGTCGTCATGGCCTCGCTCGACCGTGAACTGGTCTTCCGTGACCCGAAGACCATGGACCGGGCCAAGACCGTCCCGGTGAGCTGCTCGGGCGTCAACCACGCGGACTTCTCGGCGGACGGGCGGTACTTCATCGTCTCCTGCGAGTTCTCCGGCGAACTCCTCAAGGTCGACACGGAGAAGATGGAGGTCGTCGGACAGCAGAAGCTGCCGATGCAGGGCGCCATGCCGCAGGACGTGAAGATCTCCCCGGACGGATCGACCTTCTACATCGCCGACATGATGGCGCACGGCATGTGGGTGCTCGACGGGAAGAAGTTCACCACCCCGAAGCTGCTGCCCACCGGCAAGGGCTGCCACGGGCTCTACGTCAGCCGGGACTCCAAGGAGATGTACATCTCCAACCGGGGCGAGGGTTCCGTCTCCGTCTTCGACTTCGGGAAGAAGGAGCTCACCAAGAAGTGGCAACTGCCCGACGGCGGCAGCCCGGACATGGGCGGCGTATCGGCGGACGGCAAGGTGCTCTGGCTGTCCGGGCGTTATGACGCCGAGGTCTACGCGATCGACACCACCAGCGGCAAGCAGCTGGCCAGGATCCCGGTCGGCAGCGGGCCGCACGGGCTGGCCGTCTACCCGCAGCCGGGCCGCTACTCGCTCGGCCACACCGGCGTCTTCCGCTGACCGCGCCGTCCGCCCCGGTACTACCCGGGGATCAGCAGCGCCTCCGAGCCCACCGGCCGGAACCCCGCCGCCTGGAACGACCTCACGCTGCGCGCGTTGCCCGGCGACTGCTGCGACCACACGAACGGGTCCGGCACCAGCTGCCGGGCCGCCCGCGCCAGTCGCGCCCCGAGCCCACGGCCGCGTGCCGCCTCGTCCACCTCGATCGCGGTCTCCCAGCGCCCGGCGACCCCTCGGCCCAGCAGCACCACACCGCCGTCCGTAGCCCAGACGCGAACCTCGTCGCGGTACTCCATCGCCCGTGCCACCCGGGGGTGGTCGGGGTCCCGGATCTCCCGCAGGGGCAGGTCCGGGCCGCCCGGCAGTGCGTCGGCGACCGTCAGCAGATCGATGGTGTTCGTCCGGCGTCCGGTGCGGGTCATCAGCGCGCACAGGAAGTGCGGGTTCATGGTGGCGCCCAGTGCGTCGGAAGGGGTGGCGGCGAGCGTGGAACGTATCCACTGCGGGTCCTCGTCGGTGAACACCACCGAGTGCGCGGTCAGCGCGAGCACGCCGGCGTCGCGGACGCTCGGCTGTGCCACGAGGGTGGTGGTGCCGTCCGGCGCGGGAAACGCCCCGTGCGCCGCCGCCGTGAGGATCTGGGCAAGTGTGTCGGCCATGCCTCCATGATCACCGACCGGCCGCCGCACCGTGCCGGAAATCCGCCCGATAATCTGAGCACGTCAGCAACGCTTTACGAAGGGGCGGGACAGTGGCGGACATCGAGTCGGCGCGCAAGGCATTCGAGCAGTTCGACCAGAACGGCGACGGCCTGATCACGGCGGTCGAGTACAAGAGCGCGATGGCGCAGCTCGGCGACCCGTTCGTCACCGAGACGGTGGCGCAGGCGATCATCAACGCGCATGACGCGAACGGTGACGGGCAGCTCACGTTCGAGGAGTTCTGGGCCGTTCAGAACAAGGGCTGAGTGCGGTGGGCCCCCGGCCGGTGGCGCGGGGGCCGGCTCGTCCGCGGAGCCGGACGGATCTGGCCGATTGTCACCGGTGCGAACGGCAGTCCGGTGATCGTCGCCGCTCGACCGCGTCCCGTTCCGGCATGGCGGAACCCGTCCCGATCACGGCCGACAGGGCCCGAGGCACCCGCTGCCGGGATCACTCGGGCCCTGTCGTGGCGCGTGCGCCCTCAGGCGGCGAAGTACTGGGACAGCGTCTCGCGCCGGTCGACCTCGACCAGATCAGGACGCGTATAACGCTCCGCGCGCGCGTGGTAGTCGAAGTCACCGCGGACCAGACCGCGATAGTCCCGCGCACAGCGCTCCAGTGCCGCACGCGTCTGCCCGTCGATACCGGCGGCCTCTATTTCCTCGGCCAGTTCCTTTTCGGCCCGCAGAACTCGTTCGGCGATGCGTGCCAGTTGAATTCCGGCCTCGTCCACAGCCTCCTGGAGAGTGGACCTGCGGTCCCGCTGAATGAGGCGGACGGCATTGTGCTCGTAACCGAGAACTGCTTCCTTCTCGAACGAGCAGATGTCATTGCACAGACCTGAGTGGTCGGTCACCGCGTTCCGCAGGGCGATGTACGCGGGAAGGCTGCGGGCCGACTCCGGGAGATCGATTCGCGCGGTGATCTCATGGAGGTCCAGGAAGGGCTGCATCGCCACGGAGTCGCGGCGGTGCTTCACGAAGTCGGCCCGGCTCGGCACCTGTCCGGCGGCGCGTTCGACGGCCTCCGCGTAGTAGGTCCACAGCCAGGAGACGGTGTCGCGGCGGAACTGCCGGATCCAGACGGGTGACCTGCCCAGGCAGGTCCGCTCGCGCAGGCCGTGCAGTGCGCGCTCCATGGGGCCGTGCGGTTCGGCGCCGTCCAGGACGTCCACCAGGCGGGCGATCGCCTCCTCGCACATGTGCGGGTCGCGTCCGGCCGGACCGTCGTCGAACTCGTCGTCGACCAGGAACGCCCAGAAGAGCCACTGGCAGAAGAGATCGAGATGCTTCTGCGAGGCCTCAGGGAATATCAGGGATATCCAGAGTTCGGGGCGGGTGCGGAGCATCTTCTTGCGGGCGACCGGAGTCAGGGCGAGGCCGTTCGCATCCGCCCATTCCCAGGCGGCCTTCTTGGTTTCCTCCACACCTGGGTTGCACCCTGCGCTCTGGAACGGCATATGAAACACCGGTAAAACAATCTGGCTCATTGGTGCCCCTCGTCGAGAATGCTGCGAATGAAGGATGGGAGCGGGGATTTCATCGGCGCGATGTGCAGGTGCCGGCCCGCCTGAGCGAACACTGCGCACCGACCAGCTCTGGGCAGAGGGTCACCGTACGAGGTGAGGCGCCCATCGCGGTCCTCCTTCCTCTGCCAGGGGCCTGGACATCGGAGCCGGATCCGCGAGCCGGTGGGGCGACCGCGTCACCATGCGTCACGTCAAGTGAACCCCTTGTGGACGACAGAGGGAAGCCACTTGTGACCGAAACTGCATGATCGCGGCGAACGGCTGCTCATCTATGAGCATTTAGGGGTTTCTGGTGTCGGGTGCCGGGTCAGCACTCGATGATGTTCACCGCGAGCCCGCCCCGCGCCGTCTCCTTGTACTTCACGCTCATGTCCGCGCCCGTCTCCTTCATGGTCTTGATGACCTTGTCGAGGGAGACCTTGTGGCTGCCGTCGCCGCGCAGCGCCATCCTGGCCGCCGTGACGGCCTTCACGGCCGCCATGCCGTTGCGCTCGATGCACGGGATCTGCACGAGGCCGCCCACCGGGTCGCAGGTCAGGCCCAGGTTGTGCTCCATACCGATCTCGGCGGCGTTCTCCACCTGCTCGGCGGAGCCGCCGAGGACCTCGGCGAGGGCGCCCGCGGCCATCGAGCAGGCGGATCCGACCTCGCCCTGGCAGCCGACCTCGGCGCCGGAGATGGAGGCGTTCTCCTTGAAGAGCATGCCGATGGCTCCGGCGGCCAGGAGGAAGCGGACGACGCTGTCGTCCTTCTCGGCCTCGGTGCAGCCGCCCGCGGCGAAGTTCATGTAGTAGTGCAGGACTGCGGGGATGATGCCCGCGGCACCGTTGGTCGGGGCGGTGACGACGCGGCCGCCCGCGGCGTTCTCCTCGTTGACGGCCATCGCGTAGAGGGTGATCCACTCCATCGCGTGCGCCTGCGGGTCGCCCTCGGCGCGCAGCTGGCGGGCCGAGTTCGCGGCACGGCGGCGGACCTTCAGGCCGCCCGGCAGGATGCCCTCGGTGGCCATGCCGCGCGAGACGCAGGCCTGCATGACGCGCCAGATCTCCAGGAGGCCGGTGCGGATCTCGTCCTCGGTGCGCCAGGCCTTCTCGTTCTCCAGCATGAGGGAGGAGATGGACAGGCCCGTTTCGCGGGCGAGGCGCAGCAGCTCGTCACCGGTGCGGAAGGGGTGCTTGAGGACGGTGTCGTCCGGGACGATCGGGTTCTCGCCGGCGACCGCGTCCTCGTCGACGACGAAGCCGCCGCCGACCGAGTAGTAGGTCTTCTCCAGGAGGAGGGCGCCCTCGTGGTCGTACGCGAAGATCGTCATCCCGTTGGCGTGGTACGGCAGCGCCTTGCGCCGGTGCAGGACCAGCTGCTCGTCGGTGTCGAAGGGGATCTCGTGCATGCCGAGGAGGTTGATGCGCCCCGTGGTGCGGATCTCCTCGACCCGGCTGTCGGCGCCCTCGACGTCGACGGTACGGGGGGACTCGCCCTCCAGGCCGAGCAGGACGGCCTTGGGGGTGCCGTGGCCGTGGCCGGTCGCGCCGAGCGAGCCGTACAGCTCCGCCCGTATCGATGCGGTGTGGGCCAGCAGGCCCTCGTTCTTGAGGCGGCGGGCGAACATGCGCGCCGCGCGCATCGGGCCGACCGTGTGGGAGCTGGACGGGCCGATGCCGACCGAGAAGAGGTCGAAGACCGAGATGGCCACGGGATGACTCCTAAGGGGGCTGGTAGACGCCGTTGTCTGCCGGGTGGTGCGGGCCGGGCCGGTGGGCCCGAAGAGCGCGGGGACAAGGGTGGGGGCACCGTGCTCACTGTTCAGTGTGCGCGGTGCCCCCACCCGACGTGCAAACTGCGGGTGACCTACTTGAGGCCGGGGTACAGCGGGAACTTCTCGGCCAGCGCGATCACGCGGGCCTTCAGGTCGTCGGCGTCGTAGGCCGGCTTCAGCGCGGAGGCGATGATCTCCGCGACCTCGGTGAAGTCCTCGGCCTGGAAACCGCGGGTCGCCAGCGCGGGCGTACCGATCCGCAGACCCGAGGTGACCATCGGGGGGCGCGGGTCGTTCGGAACGGCGTTCCGGTTGACCGTGATGCCGACCTCGTGGAGGCGGTCCTCGGCCTGCTGGCCGTCCAGCTCGGAGTTGCGCAGGTCCACCAGGACCAGGTGCACGTCCGTGCCGCCGGTGAGGACGGAGACGCCGACCTCGGTGACGTCCGGCTGCACCAGACGCTCGGCGAGGATGCGGGCGCCGTCCAGGGTGCGCTGCTGGCGCTCCTTGAACTCCTCGGTCGCGGCCACCTTGAAGGAGACCGCCTTGGCTGCGATCACGTGCTCCAGCGGGCCGCCCTGCTGACCGGGGAAGACCGCCGAGTTGATCTTCTTGGCGAGCTCCTGCGTCGACAGGATGACGCCACCGCGCGGACCGCCGAGGGTCTTGTGCGTGGTGGTCGTGACGACATGGGCGTGCGGCACCGGGTTGGGGTGCAGGCCCGCGGCCACCAGGCCCGCGAAGTGGGCCATGTCGACCATCAGGTACGCGCCGACCTCGTCCGCGATGCGGCGGAACGCGGCGAAGTCGAGCTGACGGGGGTACGCGGACCAGCCGGCCACGATCAGCTTCGGCTTGGACTCCTTGGCGAGGCGCTCGACCTCGGCCATGTCCACGACGCCGGTCTCGTCGACGTGGTACGGGACCACATTGTAGAGCTTGCCGGAGAAGTTGATCTTCATGCCGTGGGTCAGGTGACCGCCGTGGGCCAGGTTCAGGCCCATGATGGTGTCGCCCGGCTTCAGCAGCGCGAACATCGCGGCGGCGTTCGCCTGCGCACCGGAGTGCGGCTGGACGTTCGCGGCCTCGGCGCCGAAGAGCGCCTTGATCCGGTCGATCGCGATCTGCTCGACCACGTCGACGTGCTCGCAGCCGCCGTAGTAACGACGGCCGGGGTAGCCCTCGGCGTACTTGTTGGTGAGGACAGAGCCCTGCGCCTCCATGACCGCGACCGGAGCGAAGTTCTCCGAAGCGATCATCTCGAGGGTGGACTGCTGGCGGTGGAGCTCGGCGTCGACAGCGGCGGCGACGTCCGGGTCCAGCTCGTGGAGGGAGGAGTTGAGAAGCGACATCAGGGGGTCCCTTGGGTCTCAGTTGCCGGAGAACTCGGAGTACTCGTCGGCGGAGAGCAGGTCCTTCGGCTCCTCCGCGACGCGCACCTTGAACAGCCAGCCGCCCTCGAAGGGGGCGGAGTTCACCAGCGCCGGGTCGTCCACGACGTCCTGGTTGGCCTCGGTGACCTCACCGGTCACCGGCGAGTACAGGTCGCTGACCGACTTGGTCGACTCCAGCTCACCGCAGGTCTCGCCCGCGGTCACCGTGTCACCGACCGCCGGGAGCTGGGCGTAGACGACGTCGCCGAGCGCGTTGGCCGCGAACTCGGTGATACCGACCGTGGCCACACCGTCCTCGAGGGCCGACAGCCACTCGTGCTCCTTGCTGTACCGCAGCTGCTGGGGGTTGCTCATGACCTGAATTCTCCTGTACGCGGGGGAGTGCTGATGAACGGTGGTCTTACGGTGTGAGACGGGACTACGTCACGTGCGGGACGCCCCGTCGTCACTTCTGACGCTTGTAGAAGGGCAGGGCGACGACCTCGTACGCCTCATGGGTGCCCCGGATGTCTACGCCGACGCCCTCGGTGCCGGGCGCGGCGTGCGCCGCGTCCACGTACGCCATGGCGATCGGCTTGCCCAGCGTCGGCGACGGTGCGCCGGACGTGACCTCGCCGACGACCTTGCCGTCGGCGACGACCTGGAAGCCGGCGCGCGGCACCCTGCGGCCCTCGGCCACCAGGCCGACGAGCTTGCGGGGCGGGGCGGTCTCGGCACGCTCGGCGGCGGCCAGCAGCGCCTCGCGGCCGACGAAGTCGCCCTCCTTCTCGAACTTCACGACCCGGCCCAGGCCCGCGTCGAACGGGGTCAGCGCGGTCGTCAGCTCGTGCCCGTACAGCGGCATGCCCGCCTCCAGGCGCAGCGTGTCGCGGCAGGAGAGACCGCACGGGATCAGGCCGTGCGGGGCGCCCGCCTCGGTGAGCGCCTTCCACAGCTGCTCGGCGTGCTCGGGAGCCACGAAGAGCTCGAAGCCGTCCTCGCCGGTGTAGCCGGTACGGGCGATGAGTGCGGGAACACCGGCGACGGTGCCGGGCAGGCCCGCGTAGTACTTCAGCCCGTCCAGGTCGGCGTCCGTGACCGACTTCAGGATGGCGGGCGACTCGGGGCCCTGGACGGCGAGCAGCGCGTAGGCGTCGCGGTCGTCGCGCACCTCGGTGTCGAAGTCCCCGGCGCGCCCCGTGAGCGTGTCGAGTACGAGCTGTGCGTTGCCCGCGTTGGCGACGACCAGATACTCGGGGGCCTCGGTCTCACCCAGGCGGTAGACGATCAGGTCGTCCAGGATCCCGCCGTCCTCGGCGACGATCATCGTGTAGCGGGCCCGGCCCACGCCGATGGTGGCGATGTTGCCCACGAGTGCGAAGTTCAGGAAGGCCGCGGCCTGCGGTCCGGTGACGGTGATCTCGCCCATGTGCGACAGGTCGAAGAGTCCGGCCCGGGTGCGCACGGCGTTGTGCTCGTCGCGCTCACTGGCGTACCGCAGGGGCATGTCCCAGCCGGCGAAATCGGTCATGGTCGCGCCCAGGGAACGGTGCAGCGCATCGAGGGCGGTGAGACGGGAGGCGGGGGCAGTGCTCATGGGCATGGCTCCAGGGCATGGCGACAGAGGACGTTCCCTCCCCATCTGTCATCGGAACCTGAGAGGTTCGCCGAGAGCCCCTGAAAGGGTCAGCCCCTGCGGGGGTCGGCTTGCACCTTGGGTGGAGCCGCGCGAGCGGCCCGCTTTTCAGATCTGCCTCATCCACGCGGTACGGGGCCTGAGAGATTCAAGGGAGGAACTTGCTCCTTCGGCGCCCGGTGCACACAGTGACCGGGACTCTCCCGCGCGGATTCAAACGGCCGGTATGCAGTTGGCGGGGTCATCATCGCACGCATTGCGCCAGAGTGGGGCGACCGGATCCGCGCAGGCAGCCGGGGACGCTCGGGCGCCGACATGTGCGACCGGAACCGGTTGTCCCGTATTACCTTTTCTTTACACTTCTTGGGCAGGCCAGGTGTGGCGACTCGGCAGGGGGAGGGCGATGACGTTGCAGCCGTACGCGACGACCGCAGGGGCAGCGCGCGGAGCGATGCCCGCGCAGCAGGGTGCCCGCGCTCGGGGGCTCCGGGGCACGCACGCTCCGGTGGTGCGTGATCTGCGGGGCAGGAACGGGCTCGGCCCGCGCAGCCTGGACTTCGTGGCGGGCGATGTGGTGGTGGTCTCCGGACTGCCCGGCAGCGGGAAGTCGACGTTGATCCGGCGCGCGGTGCGGGAGCACGCCATCGACTCCCAGGACACCAGGGACCGCTGGGCGGGCTCCCTGCCCGCCTTACTCCCGTACGCCCTCTACCGTCCCCTGGTCCGTGCCGCGCACTACCTCGGGCTGTGGCGGGCGCTGCGCTCGGGAGGGTCCGTCGTCGTGCACGACTGCGGAACCCAGGCCTGGGTGCGGCGCTGGCTGGCCCGCGAGGCCGGGCGCCGGAGCCGCACGCTGCACCTCGTCCTGCTCGACGTCACCCCTCATGTGGCCAGGGCGGGCCAGCGGGAGCGCGGACGGGGTGTCTCCGGATACGCCTTCGCCCGGCACCGCGGTGCGGTCGGACGGCTGCTGCGCGACACGGAGAGCGGACTGCTGCCGCCCGGTTGCGCGTCCGCGGTCCTGCTCGACCGGGAGGCCGCCACCGCGATCGAACGGATTTCGTTCGCAAACGCATAGACCGTCGAGATCCGTCCGGCCGTCCGGAATCTGGACGGTCCGGTCGCCCCGGCCTGCGCTGTTTCCCGTGTCACTGCCGTCCGGGCGCGGCTCGGACTATGGTTTCTGCCGCACAGCACGGCGAGAAAGGGACACAGACACCGTGGACATTCCGGCCCAGGCCCCCGTCCATCCGCAGCACGGATGGCCGGCCAACGAGCTCGAGGAAGTGCTCAGCGCCTCCCTCGGCGTGCCCGGGGCCGGCGGCCGCCTGGTCGAGGTACTCGGCCGCAGCCGCGTGTGGGTGCCCCTGCCGAACGGCGGCGGACCCGACAGCCCCGACCTCGACCTGCCGACGGTCGACATCGACGGCGCCGCGTACGTACCGGTGTTCAGCTCCGAGGCCCAGTTCCTGTACTGCGTCGGCGCCCATCTCTCGTTCACCGTCGCGCCCGCCCGCGAATTCGCCCGCGGACTGCCCCCGCAGCTCGGCATCGCCGTCAATCCCGGCGGGGCGGTCGGTGTGCCGCTGCCGCCGCCGGCCGTCGCCGAACTCTGCCGGGCCGGGCGCACCGCACTGGACGGGCCCTCCGGCGGGCGGGTGCGGCTCTATGAGCCGGACTGGAAGGAGGACCCCGTCGATTTCCTGGCCGCGGTGGCCGGTGAATTCCAGGGCATCGGTGTCGTGAGTACGGCGCGCAGGGCGCTGGCCAGCATCGAGGGCGACGACCCCGTCCTCTTCGTCGGCGTCGAGTTCGCCACCTGGGACGGCGCGGGACAGAGCGCCCCGATGGAGGCGCTGGGCCGTGCGCTGGGCCGGGTCCAGCTGCAGTGGCGGGTCAATCTGGTCCTCCTCGACGTGGCCCAGGACCCCGTGGGTGACTGGATGCTGGAGAAGGTACGGCCGTTCTACCGGCGCGAGGGGTACTGAGTCAGGTTCGCCCGTGGCGTCAAGCCGGTGTCAGGGGCGGCGCATAAGCTGGTTTGATGGCGAGGCCGCACCCGCTGTGCCCGGGAGCGGGACAACAGCACCGCGGCACGACGGGGCAGCGGAACGAAGAGGGGCGGGACCCAGGGTGAGTGCGTCAGGCACCGCGGAGGCCGGGCAGGTCGAGCACATGCTGCGGCAAGTGACCCCCGGGCGCCCCGACGCCTACGAGGCGCTTCTGCGGGCCCTCACCGACGGCCGGGTCTGGATGCTGCTCTGGCACGGCACGGCGGGCTCGCCCGACGCCCAGTACGGCAACATGGAGATCGACGGCCTGGGCTACGCCCCCTGCGTGACCTCCGCCCAGGAGCTCTCGGCCAGTGGCTGGAACAGGTCCCACGAGCTGGTCACCGGCCGCGACATCGCCCGGTCCCTCTTCCCCGACCGCTGGGGCATCTGGCTCAACCCGCATGCCCCCGGCGGCGGCGTCGGCATCCCCTGGCTGGACCTGCGCCGCATCGCGACAGGCCTCGACCGGATGCCCGCAGGGCCGCTGCAGCTCTCCGAACCCGCCATCGAGATCCCGCAGTTCTACGCCCTTTTGTCGCACAATGCCCACCGCACCCCCGCCGTCCGCGCGCTGCGTCGTGCCTGGGTGCAGCCCGCGCTGGGCGCCCCGTACCTCGCGATCGGGCTCGACCTCTACGACACGGGCCGGCCCTCCGTCGACGCGGTCCGCGCGATGATGCAGCAGTCGATCGGCGTGGTCCCCGACGGCCTGCCCGTCTCGACGGTGTCCATGTCCGACGAGTACGACCCCGTCGCCATGTGGCTGCGCGCCAACTCCCGTCCGTTCTACGACCGCGAGGCGCACGCCCCGGCGGGCCCGCCGCCCGCCGCCGCGCCGGGGTATGGCTACCCGCCCTCGCAGCTGCGCTGAACCCGCCCCGATTGCGAACGGGTTAACTAGCGCGGGCAGGATGTCCCGTATCTGGTCGGTTTGTTGAGTGTCCGGGTCTCAGGTAGGTATCACCGCTATGCGGACTGTTCTCCGCGCTGCTTCGCGAATGTAGTGTTCGGGCGAATCAATACCTCTCCACACACTGCTGACCTGGGGTGGACCCACATGCGAATATTCAAGTCCCGAACTGTTCGGGCGATCACGGCGGCTGTAGCCGTCGGCCTGATCGCCACGGGCTGCTCCAGCGAGCGGGACAACGATGCCAAGGACGGAGCGAAGGACACCTTCGTCTTCGCAGGTGCGGGCGACCCCGGGTCCCTGGACCCGGCGCTGGCCAGCGACGGTGAGACCTTCCGGGTCACCCGTCAGGCCTTCGAGGCCCTGCTCGAGCACGAGCCCGGCGGAAGCAAGCTCGTCGGCGGACTCGCCGAGACGTGGGAGAGCGACCCCGCCGGCAAGGTGTGGACGTTCAACCTCCGTAAGAACGTGAAGTTCCACGACGGCGAGGAGTTCAACGCCGCCGCGGTCTGCGCGAACTACGACCACTGGTTCAACTGGGCGGGTACGTACCAGTCCAGCGCGGTCTCGTACTACTGGCAGTCCATCATGGGCGGCTTCGCGAAGAACGAGGACCCCGAGGCGCCGAAGGCGAACTACAAGTCCTGCACCGCGAAGGACGCCAACACGGCGGTCATCGAGGTCAACGAGCCCTCGGCGAACCTGCCCGGCGGCTTCTCCCTGCAGGCCCTGGCGATCCACTCGCCGAAGGCCCTCAAGGAGTACGAGAAGCAGGACGCGACCGCCAAGGGCGACGCGATCACGTACCCCAAGTACAGCCAGGTGGCAGGCACGGTCGCCGGTACCGGCCCGTACAAGATCACCAAGTGGAACAAGAGCAACAAGGAAGTCAGCCTCGCGCGCTTCGATGACTACTGGGGCGCCAAGGCCAAGGTGAAGAACCTGGTCTTCCGCACGATCGACACCGAGGAGGGCCGCCGCCAGGCGCTCCAGGCCGGTGACATCGACGGCTACGACCTGGTCGCACCCGCCGACATCAAGACGCTGGAGGGCGAGGGCTACGAGGTCCCGACCCGTGACGTCTTCAACCTCTTTTACGTGGGCATGACCCAGTCGAAGAACCCGGCGCTGAAGAAGCCCGAGGTCCGGCAGGCCATCGCGCACGCCATCGACCGCGAGAACATCGTCAAGACCCAGCTGCCCGAGGGCGGCAAGGTCGCCACGCAGTTCATGCCCGACACGGTCGCCGGCTTCTCGGACAAGGTGAAGCAGTACCCCTTCGACACGAACAAGTCGAAGCAGCTGCTGAAGGCCGCCGGAGAGAGCAAGCTCACGCTCGAGTTCTGCTACCCGACCGAGGTCACCCGCCCCTACATGCCTGCCCCGCAGGACATGTTCGAGCTGATGAAGGCCGACCTCGAGAAGGCCGGCATCACGGTCGTCCCGAAGGCCATGAAGTGGGCCCCGGACTACCTGGACGCCACCGAGGCCGGTTCCTGTGCCCTGCACATGCTCGGCTGGACCGGTGACTTCAACGACGGCTTCAACTTCATCGGTACCTGGTTCGCCGGCGCCGACAAGCAGTGGGGCTTCAAGGACGCCAAGGTCTTCGACTCGGTGAACGCCGCTTCGAAGGTCGTCGACCCCGCCGGTCGCGTCGAGGCGTACAAGAAGGCCAACGAGACCATCATGGAGTACCTGCCGGGTCTCCCGATCTCGTCCTCGCCGCCCGCGATCGCGTTCGCCAAGAACGTCAACCCGCCGAAGGTCTCCCCGCTGACGCAGGAGAACTTCGCCGAGGTCTCCTTCAAGTAACCGCACATCAGTGGGTCCGCCCGGCCACCCCTTCCCGGTGGCCGGGCGGGCCCACTTTTCGACACGTAAGAAAGGGGCACGCGGGGTGCTGCGACTCGTCGTACGAAGACTGCTACAGCTCATACCCACCCTGCTCGGCCTGTCGGTTCTGCTCTTCCTGTGGCTGAACCGGCTGCCCGGCGGACCCGCCTCAGCGATCCTGGGCGAGCGGGCGACCGAAGCCGAAGTGGCGCGCATCAACCGGGTGCTGGGGCTCGACGAGCCCGTCTACGTCCAGTACTGGCGCTTCCTCAAGCGCATCTTCGAACTGGATCTGGGCACGTCCACCCAGACCGGTCAGCCGGTGTGGGACGAATTCGTCCTGCGCTTCCCGGCCACGGTGGAGCTCAGCGTCGCCGCGATCGTCATCGCGGTCCTGATCGGCATCCCGATGGGCTACCTCGCCGCCCGCCACCGCGGTGGCTGGCTCGACGTCGCCTCGGTGTCCGGATCGCTGATCGGCATCTGCATCCCCGTGTTCTTCCTCGCGCTGATACTCAAGGGCATCCTCGCCGTCCAGCTGCACATCTTCCCGAGTTACGGACGGCTCTCCACTGGTCTCGACGCCACGAACATCACGGGATTCGCCACCCTGGACGGCCTGCTGACCGGTGAGCTCGACGCGACCTGGGACGCGATCATGCACCTGGTGCTGCCCGCGATCGCCCTCGCGACCATTCCGCTCGCCGTGATCGTGCGCATGACCCGGGCCAGCGTCCTGGAGGTCCTCGGCGAGGACTACATCCGCACCGCCGAGTCCAAGGGCCTGGAGAAGCGGGTCGTTCGCGGCCGTCACGTGCTGCGCAACGCGCTGCTTCCCGTGGTCACCGCCGTCGGCCTGCTGACCGGAAGCCTGCTGTCGGGCGCGGTGCTGACCGAGTCGGTCTTCTCCTTCGGAGGCATCGGCTCCTTCATCCGTACCTCGATCGACGCCCGCGACTACCCGGTGCTGGTCGGGTTCATCCTCTTCATCGCGATGGTGTACGTCCTCATCAACCTGCTGGTCGACGTCGCCTACAGCATCATCGACCCGAGAGTGCGGGTGCACTGACGTGACGACATTGACCAAGAGGGCCGACAAGATCGACCGGCTCGCCGAACTGACCCAACAGACCGAGTCGACCACGGGCGCGAGCCTGTGGCGCGAGGCCCTGCGGCGGCTCAAGGGCAGCAAGATGGCCATCATCGGCGCGGTCGTCATCGGCGTGTTCGTGGTGCTGGCGATCGTGGGACCGTGGATCGCCCCCTACAGCCCCACCGCCCAGACCTGGCGCGGCGAAGTCTTCACCAACCAGGGCAAGTTCGTCGGCATGCGCGGCGAGAACTGGTTCGGTCTCGACCACCTCGGCCGCGACCTGTTCTCCCGCATGCTCGTCGGCGCACGCCAAACCCTGCTCGTGGGCGTGGTCTCGATGCTCATCGGCCTGGTCATCGGCGCGGCCGTCGGTGTGCTGTCCGGTGCCGCCGCGACCCTCGGCGGCAAGGTCGGGCAGCGGATCGACACCGTGATCATGCGCATCACCGACCTCATGCTGTCGCTGCCCTCGCTGCTGCTCGCGGTCTCCGTCGCCGCGGTCATGGGCCAGTCCCTGACCACGGTGATGATCGCCGTCGGCGTCGTCCAGATCCCCGTCTTCGCCCGTCTGCTGCGTGGCTCGATGCTCGCCCAGGGCGGTGCGGACTACGTACTGGCGGCCAAGGCGCTCGGCATCCGGAAGAAGCGGATCGTCCTCACGCAGATCCTGCCCAACTCGCTGAGCCCGGTGATCGTCCAGGCGACACTGAGCCTCGCCACCGCGATCATCGAAGCCGCGGCGCTGTCCTACCTCGGCCTCGGCAACCCCGACCCGGCGATCCCGGAATGGGGCGTCATGCTCTCCCAGGCGCAGCGGTTCTTCGACAACGAGCCGATGATGGCCGCCTATCCGGCCGTCGGGATCATCATCACCGCACTGGGCTTCACCCTGCTCGGCGAGGCCATGCGCGAAGCCCTCGACCCGAAGCTGCGAGGCTGATCTCCCATGGCACTGCTCAATGTTGACCAGCTCAGCGTCACCTTCGGCGGACGCGGGCGCAAGGACTCCGTCGCCGTCGACGGTGTCTCCTTCACCGTGGACCAGGGCGAGGTCGTCGGCCTGGTGGGCGAGTCCGGCTGCGGCAAGTCCGTGACCTCGCTCGCCCTGATGGGCCTGCTGCCCGACAAGGGCGTCAAGGTCGAAGGGCGCGTGGAGTTCGACGGCCAGGACCTGCTGACCATCAGCCGGCGCAAGCTCCGCGACATGCGCGGCAGCCAGCTGGCGATGATCTTCCAGGACCCGCTGTCCTCGCTGAACCCGGTGATCCCCATCGGCATCCAGGTGACCGAGATCCTCCAACGGCACCGCGGCCTGAAGGGGGAGGCCGCCCGCAAGGAGGCCGCCCACCTCCTGGACCGGGTCGGTATCCCGGACCCGCGCCGGCGGTTGAAGGAGTACCCGCACCAGTTGTCCGGCGGTATGCGGCAGCGTGCGCTCATCGCCATGGCGGTGGCCTGCGCCCCCCGGCTGCTCATCGCCGACGAGCCGACCACCGCGCTCGATGTGACCATCCAGGCCCAGATCCTGGAACTCCTCAAGGAACTGGTCGACCAGGAGGGCACCGCCCTGCTGATGATCACCCACGACCTCGGGGTCGTCGCCGGCATCTGCGACGAGGTCAATGTCCTGTACGCGGGACGGGCCGTGGAGTCCGCGGACCGGCGTGAACTGTTCGCCGCACCCACGCACCCGTACGCGCACGGACTGCTCGGTTCCATCCCGCGTCTGGACGCACCGCGCGGGGAGCCCCTCCACCCGATCCGCGGATCGATCAACGACAAGATCGCCTGGGCCGACGGCTGCGCCTTCGCGCCCCGCTGCGATTTCTACACGATGGAGTGCCTCACGGGCACTCCCGAACTGACCGAACCACGCACGGCCGGACACCAGGTGCGCTGTGTCAACCCGGTCCTGCCCAAGGCGGAGGTCTCGGCATGAGCCTGCTCGAACTCGACGATGTGAAGGTCCACTTCCCCGTCAAAAAGGGTGTCTTCTTCGACCGTACGGTCGGACACGTGTACGCCGTGGACGGCATCTCGCTGAGCGTCGAGGCCGGACAGACGTACGGGCTCGTGGGCGAGTCGGGCTGCGGCAAGACGACCCTGGGCCGGGCCGTCCTGCGGCTCGTGGACATCACTTCCGGTGAGGTCGTCTTCGACGGCACCGACCTGGCCAAGCTGCCGGACGAGGAGATGCGCCGGTACCGCCGCAGGCTCCAGATGGTCTTCCAGGACCCGCTCGGCAGCCTCAACCCGCGGCAGAACATCGAGTCGATCCTCTCCGAGGGCATGGCGGCCCACGGGATTGGCACCGACCGGGAGGACCGCCGGGAGAAGATCAAGGCGATCCTCGCCAAGGTCGGACTGCCCGCGAACTCGCTGTCCCGCTACCCGCACGAGTTCTCCGGCGGCCAGCGCCAGCGCATCGGCATCGCCCGGGCCCTGGTGCTCGAACCCGACGTGATCATCTGCGACGAGCCGGTCTCGGCGCTCGATGTGTCGATCCAGGCGCAGGTCATCAACCTGCTGGAGGAACTGCAGCAGTCGCTGGGTCTCACCTACCTCGTCATCGCCCACGACCTCGCCGTCGTCCGGCACATCTCCGACGTCATCGGGGTCATGTACCTGGGCTCCCTGGTGGAGGAGGCGCCGAGCGACGCGCTGTACGCCGGCCCGAAGCACCCGTACACCCGGGCGCTCATGTCCGCGGTGCCGGTGCCCGACCCCGAGGTCGAGGACCGGCGGGAGCGGATCCTGCTCCAGGGCGACCTGCCCTCGCCGGCCAACCCGCCGGCCGGCTGCCGGTTCCACACCCGCTGCCCGTGGGTGCAGGACAAGTGCGCGCTCGAGCGTCCGGTCCTGACGGACCTGGGTGACGGGCACAAGGTGGCCTGCCACTTCGCGGCCGAGATCGAGGACGGGACGATCGGGCTGACACGGGCCACGGGTATCGAGGCGGTCGTGGGGACGCCCACCGAGGAGCCGGTCGCCGACGAGGTGCCCGCTGTGAAGGTGCCCGCACAGAAGGCACCGGCCGACTCGGTCGCCGTGGCGCCGGTGGCGGAGCAGCCCGCCGAAGCGGAAGCCGAAGCAGAAGCCGGGGCCGAGGCGGAAGTCGGTGCCGAACCGGAGAAGGCCGCCGGGGAGGCATCCGCGCCCGAGGACAAGGCCGCAGACACGGCTGTTGCCGAGGACAAGGCCGCAGACACGGCCGATGCCCCGGACCAGCCGGATGACGCGGCCGTCCCCGCGGCCGAGGCCGGCGCCGAGGGGAAGGCCGGCACCGCCTGACGGCCTCGCGCGACATCGTGGGCACCGGACGCTGTAGAACTGTCCGGTGCTCAGCGAACTTTTCACTCCCTCCGTCCAGCATGCGCTCGACCTCGTCGGGATCTTCGTCTTCGCGATCTCGGGCGCCCTGCTCGCCGTACGCAAGAACTTCGATGTCTTCGGCATCGCGGTGCTCGCCGAGGTGACAGCGCTGGGCGGAGGGATTTTCCGCGATGTGATGATCGGGGCGATCCCGCCCGCGGCCTTCACGGATCTCGGCTACTTCCTGACCCCGCTGCTCGCGGCCGGCCTCGTATTCTTCCTCCACCCGCACGTCGAGCGGATCCAGGTCGGCGTCAACGTCTTCGACGCGGCCGGCCTCGGCCTCTTCTGCGTCGCCGGCACGGTCAAGGCCTACGACTACGGCCTCGGCCTCACCGCCTCGGCCGCCCTGGGGCTGGCCACCGCCGTCGGAGGCGGTGTGCTGCGCGACGTACTCGCCAACGAGGTGCCGTCCCTGCTGCGCTGGGACCGCGACCTGTACGCGGTGCCCGCGATCGTCGGCGCGGTCATGGTGGTGCTCTGCATCCGCTTCGACGCGCTCAATGCCGTGACCAGCGGCACCGCGGTCATCACCGCGTTCGTCCTCCGGCTGCTGGCGATGCGCTTCCACTGGCGCGCTCCGCGCGCCTACAACCGGCGCTCGGCGACCGCGGAGGAGACCCCGGCGATCATGTGACGTCCGGCCGTCATGTGAACGTCATAGAAAGCTACCGCTCAGTAACGCAATCGGTGTACCGTGCATCGCATGGCACAGGCAGCAGCGCAGGCGCCGCGCACAGCGCAGGCAACCATCGGCGACAGTGAGTTCGACCGCGACACCGCCGTCACACTCCGTGAAGAGGGCGTCTACGACGCCGAGCTCTCCGCGGGATGGACCATCATCCACGCGGTCAACGGCGGCTACCTGCTGGCCATGCTCGGCCGGGCACTCGGAGAAGCTCTCCCGCACTCCGACCCCTTCTCGGTCTCCGCGCACTACCTCACGGCCTCCGTCCCGGGTCCCGCCGTCATCCGTACCCAGGTGGTCCGCACCGGCCGCACGCTCTCCACCGGAGAAGCCTCGCTCTTCCAGTACGCGGAGGACGGCAGCGAGATCGAGCGCATCCGGGTACTGGCCACCTACGGTGACCTGGACGGCCTGACCGGCGACGTCCTCACGTCCGCCGAACTGCCCGCCATCCCGCCGCGGGAGCACTGCCTCGGCCCTGCCGACGGCCCGGCGGCGATCCCCGGCAGTTCCGCCATCACCGAGCGGCTCGACATCAAGCTCGACCCGGCGACGATCGGCTGGGCCGTCGGCGCACCGTCCGGCAAGGGCGAGATGAGGGGCTGGTTCGGACTCGCGGACGGCCGCGACGCGGACCCGCTCTCGCTGCTGCTCACCGTCGACGCGCTGCCGCCGACCTCGTTCGAGCTGGGCCTGAAGGGCTGGACCCCCACGATCGAGCTCACCACCCACATCCGCTGCCGTCCGGCCCCCGGGCCCCTGCGCGTCTCCATCACCACCCGTAACCTCGCGGGCGGTTTCCTGGAGGAGGACGCGGAGGTCTGGGACAGCGCCGACCGTCTGGTGGCGCAGTCCCGCCAGCTGGCCCGCGCTCCGCGCGGCTGAGCGGCGGAGGGCCGGAACGCCGGCCTCCCGCGCGAGGCCGCGGTGGTCACGGGTGTGTACGCAGGAAGCCCGCGAGGGCGGCGGTCAGCTCGGCCGGCGCGTCCTCCTGGACGAGGTGCCCGGCCCCGGCGACCAGCCGGAGTCCGGCGCCCGGGATGAGTGCGGCCAGTTCATGCCCGCGGGCGACCGGGATCCAGGTGTCCTCGGTGCCCCAGCAGATCAGTACGGGCAGCTCCAGCTCGTCGTACCGGTGCTGGATGTCGTCGGTGAACCGCTGGTCGTTCTGCGCGATCTGCCGGTAGAAGGCGGGCTGCCCGGTCTCGGTGCACCACGGGGCGACGAGTCGTTCGAGCACCTGGGGATGCAGTCCCGGATGGCTGGCGGAACGCACGTACTCCGTCACCAGAGCCCGGTGCAGGGCGGCCGGCAGCTCCCCGAAGACCTCGGCGTGGCCGCCCAGCAGCCGGTACGCGGGTGAACCCCACGGGGCCAGCGCCACCGGGTCGACGAGCGCGAGGCGCCGGTAGCGGGCGCCGTGCAGGAGGTGCGCGCGCAGGGCGACACAGCCGCCGAAGTCGTGGGCTGCCACGGCCGGTTCGGGCAGGCCCCAGTGGGCGAGGAGCTCGGTGAAGACCCGGGCCTGGGCGCGCAGGGACACGTCCTGGTCCTCGAACTGGGCGGAAGCGCCGTAGCCAGGCAGGTCCCACACGTACACGCGGTGGTCCTGGGCCAGGGCGCGGGCGATACCGCGCCAGACGTACGAGGAGAAGGGCGTGCCGTGCACCAGGACGACCTGCTCCGGGCCGAGCACGGCCCAGCGCACCTCGCCCGATGAACTGGTGAAGGTCCGGTCGAGAGTCCATTCACTCATGGCGACGACCCTATGGGCCGTCCAGCCAGTGGGTCCGGCCCAGCGTGACCAGGCGCAGTCGGCGTCGCGCCTGCCGGACGACCGCCCGCTCGCCCTCGGGGCCCGCGTCCAGGAGCGCCGAGGCGGTGAGCACCATGTGGTCGACGTACAGCCCGCCCAGCATCAGGAGGTCCTCCCGGTCCCAGCCCGCCGATTCCGGCTCCGTGCCGAGGGCCGCCGCCACCTCCTCGGCGAAGCGGTGCAGCTGGCAGGTTATGGCCTCGCGGACGGGGTCCACGCCGCCGTGCTGTTCGCGGGCGATGAAGCGGAAGTGGGCTGGTTGTTCGGCCACATGACGGGCGATCAGTTCGACGCTGCGGTCCAGCCGCTCCTCGCTGTCGCCGGTCTCGGCGAGGATCGCGCCGATCATGCCGTGCAGGCTGCCCAGGGTCTCCTCGACGAGGGCGACGCCCAGGGCCGCCGTGTCGTCGAAGTGGCGGTAGAAGGCGGTCGGGGCGACTCCCACGGCCCGCGTCACCTCGCGCAGGCCCAGGCTGCTCAGGCTCTGGTGCTCCAGCAGGCGCAGGGCGGCGTCCAGGAGCGCCTGACGTGTCTTCAGCTTCTGGGCCTGGCGGATGCCGACGGTGTGACTCATGCCATTCAGTAAACAACCGTTCTCCGAGTCTTGGAAGGGGTCAGAGGTCTAGACTCAAAGTCAGTGAACAGTCGTACTCTCAGTTGCTCACAGAAAGGGCCACACATGTTCGTCCTCGTCGCCGCCCTCCTCCTGCTGGGGGTCGTCCTCGGAGCGGTCGCGCATCTGCCGGTGCCCCTGGCGCTGACCGCAGGCGCCCTGATCGGCCTCTGGCTGGCGCTCTTCGGAGTCCGCGAGCGCCTCGGCCGCCGGACCCGCTGACCCGGCACCCGACTCCGTATCCATCGGCTCCGAAGGAGCACGCACCATGACCCTCACCACCGCACTCGCCCGCCGAACCCGCACCCGCAACGACGCCGGGGCAGGGGCCGCTCCGCAGGCCGACCGGACGCCCGGCGTCCGCGCGACCTCCCGGGAGACCTCCCGCGAGGCGGACGGGCTGGCCGTCGCCTCGTTCGTGCTCGGGCTGCTCGGCCTCCTGGTGATGAACATCCTGCTCGGGCCCGTCGCCATCGTCATGGCGGTCATCGCCCTTGCCCGCTCCACCGCCCGCCGCGGCCGCGCCCTGCTCGGCCTCGGCCTCGGCATCGCCGACCTGGTCGTCCTCGCCGTCCTGGTCACCGAGAACGGCACCGTCTCCTGGAACTTCGGCGGCTGACCGGGGCGAGCCGGGGAGCTCTCCCGGTACCGGATCGGGCTCCGGGCCGGGGCGGGCCGCACGCCTTCCAGGACCGCTGCGGGAGCCGTGACCCCATGCGCCCGGCATGAGCCCCGCCGCGGACTCGTAGAATCGTCTCCACCATGGCCTACCTCGACCACGCAGCGACCACTCCGATGCTTCCGGAGGCGATCGCGGCGATGACCGCGCACCTCGCCGTCACCGGCAACGCGTCCTCCCTGCACGCCGCCGGGCGCCGGGCCCGCCGCACCGTCGAGGAGTCCAGAGAGACGCTCGCGGACGCCCTCGGTGCGCGCCCCAGCGAGGTGGTCTTCACCTCGGGCGGGACCGAGGCCGACAATCTCGCCGTGAAGGGCCTCTACTGGTCCCGGCGCGACGCGGACCCCCGACGCACCAGGGTCCTCGCCAGCCCCGTGGAACACCACGCCGTGATCGACGCCGTCGACTGGCTCGCCGAGCACGAGGGCGCCACCGTCGAGTACCTGCCCGTCGACCGGTACGGGCGCGTGCACCCCGAGGCCCTGCGTGAGGCGCTCCTCGCCGACCCCGACGACGTCGCCCTGATCACCGTCATGTGGGCGAACAACGAGATCGGCACCGTCATGCCGATACGGGAACTGGCCGATGTGGCGCGCGAGTTCGATGTGCCCATGCACTCCGACGCGGTACAGGCCTTCGGGCAGCTGGAGGTCGACTTCGCCCGGTCGGGGCTGGCCGCGATGACCGTCAGCGCACACAAGATCGGCGGCCCCTTCGGTGTCGGCGCGCTGCTCCTCGGCCGCGACCACACCCCCGTGCCCGTGCTGCACGGCGGCGGACAGGAGCGGCACGTGCGCTCCGGCACCCTCGACGTGCCCGCCGTTGCCGCCTTCGCTGTCGCCGGACGGCTCGCCGCCGAGGGGCGTGAGGACTTCGCCCGCGAGATCGGTGCGCTCCGCGACGACCTGACCGCGGCGGTCCTGCAGGCCGTCCCCGATGCCGTACTCGGCGGTGACCCGGCCCCCGGCGGCCGACTGCCCGCCAACGCCCACTTCACCTTCCCCGGCTGCGAGGGCGACTCCCTCCTGCTGCTGCTCGACGCCCAGGGCATCGAGTGCTCCACCGGCTCCGCGTGCACGGCCGGAATCGCCCAGCCGAGTCACGTGCTGCTGGCCACGGGCACCGACCCGGACCTGGCCCGCGGCACCCTGCGCTTCTCGCTCGGCCACACCTCCGCCAAACAGGATGTCGAGGACGTCGCGCGGGCGATCGGCCCCGCGGTGGAACGGGCCAGGACGGCAGGGCTCAGCTAGGGCCTCGTTCGGCGAAAGGGCCTAGCCCTTCGCCGCCTCCGTCGCCCTCGCCGTCTCGGAAGCGGCCCGGACCAGCTTCATGTAGCGGGGCCAGTCCCAGTGGGGTCCCGGATCCGTGTGGTCCGCGCCCGGCACCTCGACGTGCCCGATGATGTGCTCGCGGTCCACGGGTATCCCGTACCGCGCGCATATCGCTGCCGTCAGCCGCGCCGACGACGCGTACATCCGGGCCGTGAAGTCCTTCGGACGGTCCACGAACCCCTCGTGCTCGATGCCGACACTGCGTTCGTTGAACGAGCGGTTACCTGCGTGGTACGCCACGTCCAGCTCGCGGATCATCTGCGTCACACGGCCGTCCTGGCCGACGATGTAGTGCGTCGCTGCGCGGTGCGCCGGATCCTGGAAGACCTTGACCGCGCTGGCGAAGCTGCCCTGGGTGACATGGATGATCACCCGGTCCACGCCGTAGTCGTCGGGGCGGTCGGCCCGCCGCCAGTTCGCCTCGGAGGCCGCCACCCATCGGGCACCGGCGAAGTCCAGCTCACCGGGCTTGCGGGGCTTCTCCACGCCCGGCACCCGCCACCAGACGCGCCGGATCTCCTCCGCGGCCAGCGCGGCCGTGCCCACCGCGGTCGCGGCGCCGCCGATCAGCAGCGAGCGTCTGCTGATGCCGCGCGACCCGCTCCCCGATTCTCCGGCCCTGCCTCTGGTCCCCATGTGGTCGTCAACGCATATCCGCGCGCATTCGGTTCCCGGAGCCCCGTACTCTGGATGGGCTATGACTCAGACCTCCCAGCGCCCCCTCCGCGTGCTCGCCGCCATGTCGGGCGGAGTCGACTCCGCCGTCGCAGCGGCCCGTGCCGCCGAGGCGGGCCACGACGTGACCGGTGTGCACCTCGCCCTCTCCGCGAACCCGCAGTCCTTCCGTACCGGGGCCCGCGGCTGCTGCACCATCGAGGACTCCCGGGACGCCCGCCGCGCGGCGGACGTCATCGGCATCCCGTTCTACGTCTGGGACCTCGCGGAACGCTTCCGCGAGGACGTCGTGGACGACTTCGTCGCGGAGTACGAGGCGGGGCGCACCCCCAACCCGTGCCTGCGCTGCAACGAGAAGATCAAGTTCGCCGCACTGCTCGACAAGGCCCTGGCCCTCGGCTTCGACGCGGTCTGCACCGGCCACTACGCCACCGTCGTGCTGAACGACGACGGCACCCGGGAGATGCACCGGGCCTCGGACATGGCCAAGGACCAGAGCTACGTCCTCGGAGTCCTGGACGAGAAGCAGCTCGCGCACGCCATGTTCCCCCTCGGCGACACCCTCACCACCAAGGACGAGATCCGCGCCGAGGCCGAGCGCCGCGGCCTGGCCGTCGCCAAGAAGCCCGACAGCCACGACATCTGCTTCATCGCCGACGGCGACACCCAGGGGTTCCTCGCGGACCGTCTCGGGGGCCCTGCGGAGGGTGACATCGTCGACGAGTCCGGTACGAAGGTGGGTACCCACGAGGGCGCCTTCGGCTTCACCATCGGCCAGCGCAAGGGCCTGCGCATCGGCCACCCGGCCCCCGACGGCAAGCCCCGCTACGTCCTGGACATCTCACCGGTGAACAACACGGTGACGGTCGGCCCCGCCGAGGCCCTCGACGTCACGGCCCTCACGGCCATCAAGCCCCGCTGGTGCGGTACGGCCCCGGCCGGCCCCGGCACGTACACCGCGCAGCTGCGCGCCCACGGCGGCGAGACCGAGGTGACCGCGGAGCTGACCGACGGCACCCTGCACGTCTCGTTCACCGAGCCTGTACGGGGCGTGGCCCCCGGCCAGGCCGTCGTCCTGTACGACGGCACCAGGGTGGTCGGCTCCGCCACCATCGCGACGACCGTCCGCCGCGAGAGGGCGGCAGCGGGCTGACGCACAGCCTCGGACCGGGTCGCTCCCCTGCGGCGACCCGGCCGGTTCGGGGCCCGCTACGAGGCCTCGCGCAGGAACACGTCCCGGGCGAAGAAGTCCGCCAGGACCGGTGCGATCGCCTGCGGTGCCAGGTCGCGCGTCTGGCCGGTCAGCGTGCGGTGCCGCGCCTTGGGGACCGCCGCCGCGAGGGCGAGAGTCGTCTCACGGGTCCGATCGGGACTGAAGCCGCCGCAGACCACCAGCGTGCGCGCCGTCACGGACGCGAAGCGCTCGGCCGGGACCGTGCCGTTGCCCAGCAGTGTGTCGTCGTACGTGAGCGTGTGGGCGAGCGCCTCCAGCTCCGCCCACAGCGGGGCCCGGCGCATCCGGGCGACCGTCGCCTCCGGGACACCGGTCCGGGACAGGTACAGCTCGACGGCCCCGCCCCGGTCGCCGACCGCGAGCCGGCTGTGGAGTTCCGCCGTGCAGCGGGACTTGAACAGCAGCCCGGCCGGATCCGGTGTGTACGGCGGCTCGTACACGGCGAGCAGATCCACGGGCAGCCCCGCGGCATGCGCCTCCAGGGCCAGCGCACCGCCCGACAGCATGCCGAACAGCGACACCCGCTCACCCACCCGGGCCGCGACCGCGGCCAGGTCCTCGATCTCGCGCCGCACCGCGTACGGACCGGTGTCGCCGCTGGAGCCGCGCCCACGGCGGTCGTACGTGACGACCGTGAACCGCGGCGCGAGCAGTTCGGCGAGCGGCTCCTCGGCCGCCGCGCTGCTCAGTGCCCCGCCGATCAGGATCACCGGCGGCCCGTCACCCCGGCGCCGGTAGGCGACGGACGTGCCGTCACGGGAGAGAGTCTTGTCCATGTGAGGGTGGACCGGGACGGCTCGCAGAACTCATCGGTGGTGCCGGGAAATCTTTTTGACGGTCAGTCGGCGACCACATCCGTGTCGTAGAAACAGAAGTGGCCCTTGATCGCCGCGACGTGCTCCTTGGGCTCCGGATAGGCCCAGACGAGGTCCGCCGCTCCGGGCAGCGACCAGTAGGACGCGTCACCCTTGAACGGGCAGTGCGTGCGGGTGTCCGAGGGCGTCAGCAACTCCGTACGGACATCCCCGGGCGGCAGGTAGTACCTGACGGGACAACCCGTCTCGCGCAGGGCGAGCGGGCGATGGCTCTCGGCGAGCAGCTGCCCTTCGCGTACCACGCGCACGTGCACGGCTTCGGGCTCGACGGTGATGCGGTGTCCTGATGCGGAAGTCATGACTGGTTCAGCCGTGCAGCGGGCCTGTTTCTTCCCGCTCCGGGGTGTGCCGGGGCGGCCCGTACGGTGGGCGCATGAACATTTGTGTCTTTCTCTCCGCCGCCGACCTCGACGACCGCTACACCGTGCCCGCCCGCGAATTCGCCGAACTGCTGGGCCGGGGCGGCCACACCCTGGTCTGGGGAGGTTCGGAGAGCGGACTCATGAAGGTCGTCGCCGACGGGGTGCAGGCGGCCGGCGGGCGGCTCGTGGGCGTGTCGGTGGAGTTCCTGGCAGCGAAGGCCAGGGCCGACGCCGACGAGATGGTGGTCGCCAAGGACCTGGCCGAGCGCAAGGCGCTGCTCCTGGAGAAGGCCGATGCCGTCGTGATCATGGTCGGGGGTACGGGCACGCTCGACGAGGCCACGGAGATCCTGGAGCTGAAGAAGCACGGCAAGAACACCATGCCCGTCGTCCTGTTGAACACGGCCGGGTTCTACGACGGTCTGCGCCAGCAGTTCCAGCGCATGGAGGACGAGGGCTTCCTGCCGGTGCCCCTCACCGACCTGGTCTTCTTCGCCAAGGACGGAGTGGGGGCGCTCGCCTACCTGGAGGAGTCGGCCGGCCTGCGCTGAGGCCCGGGCGGGGTGACAGCATGAGGGCATGCCTACTCACCTCATCACCGGGGCCGGCTCCGGTATCGGAGCGGCCGTCGCCCGCCGCCTCCTGGAGCGCGGCGACGAGCTCGTGCTGCTGGCCCGGGACGCAGGGCGGGCCAAGGAACTGGCCGCCCTCCACCCCGGGGCCCGCACACTCGTCGGCGACCTCGCCAATCCGGACCGGCTCTCCTGGGCCTTCGGGCAGCAGCCGATGCCCGAACGGCTCGACTCGCTGCTGCACATCGCGGGGGTCGTCGAGCTCGGCAGGATCGGCGACCTCACCCCCAAGGCCTGGCACTTCCAGCTCAACGCCAATCTGATCGCCCCCGCCGAACTGACCCGGCTGCTGCTGCCCCAGCTGCGCGTCTCCCAGGGCGACGTCGTCTTCGTGAACTCCGGCGCCGGGCTCGAGGCCCACGCCGAGTGGGGCGCGTACGCAGCCAGCAAGCACGGCCTGAAGGCCCTTGCCGACTCGCTGCGCCACGAGGAGCACGGCAACGGCGTCCGGGTGACATCTGTCTATCCCGGGCGCACCGCCAGCCCCATGCAGGCCAAGGTCCACCAGCAGGAGGGCAAGGAGTACGACCCCTCCCGCTGGATCGACCCGGAGTCCGTGGCCACCACGATCCTGCTGGCCGTCGACCTGCCGCGCGACGCCGAGATCAACAACCTGACGGTCCGCCCCGGCCGCTGAGAAACCGGGGGCGGTGCGGCCCGTAGGCTCTGCGCGTGAGCGAGAAGAGCAAGTTCAGCGGGTGTGCCGCCACCGGTGTCGGGTCCATGCCGGGCGGAGACGCACGGGAAGCGGCCAAGACCGTCGCCGGGTCCTTCGCCGACGGGCAGGGCATGCCGTATCTGGCGGAGCTGCCCGCGCGGGGACCCGGGGCGGACATGATCGGGCGGACCGTCGGACTGCTCGTCGAGATGTACGGCCACGTCGAGCCCAGCGGCTGGCGGATCAGCGACCGGCCCGGCCGTGACACGCGCCGCGCCCGCTCCTGGCTCGGCGAGGACCTCGACGCGATGGAGGAGCACACCCAGGGCTACGAAGGCCTCCTCAAGGTCCAGGCGGTCGGCCCCTGGACCCTGGCCGCCGGCCTGGAACTGCGGGGCGGCGAGGCCATGCTCGGCGACCCGGGCGCATGCCGTGACCTGGCCGGTTCGCTGGCGGAAGGGTTGCGCACGCACCTCGCGGACGTCCGGCGCCGAGTGCCCGGCGCCGAGGTGGTGCTCCAGCTCGACGAACCGTCCCTGACCGCCGTACTCCTGGGCCGGGTCCGGTCCGCGAGCGGTTACCGGACCTACCGGGCCGTGGACCGCCAGGTCGTCGAGGGAGCCCTGCGCGAGCTGCTCGCGGTGAACGGCGAGGGGCCGACGGTGGTCCACTCGTGTGCCCCGGAGGTGCCCTTCGCCCTGTTGCGCCGCGCCGGGGCGGGCGCCATCTCGTTCGACTTCTCTCTTCTCACCGAGCGTGAGGAGGACGCGATCGGGGAAGCCGTCGAAGCCGGCACCCAGCTCTTCCTCGGCGTGGTTCCCGGAGTCGACGCGGCCTCGACCGCATTGTCGGACCCTGGCGGTAGCGTCATGGGTGTCAGGACGTTGTGGAGCAGGCTGGGGTTCGGTCCGGGGACTCTCACCGAGTCCGTCGTGATCACCCCGTCCTGCGGGCTGGCGGGGGCATCGCCCGCGTACGCGCGCGCCGCGCTCGCCCACTGCGCCCGGGCCGCGAGGTCACTCGCAGACAACCCTGAGTAACGGGGCAACGGGTCAACGGGAGGATCGGACGATGGCCGGCGAACAGCAGGCACAGCAGCTGACCGGTGTGCCGGCGGATGCGCAGGAGCAGCACGCGCTCCTGGCCGAGCAGATCGAGGAACACCGCTTCCGGTACTACGTGAAGGACCAGCCGGTCGTCAGCGACGCCGACTTCGACCGGATGATGCGATCGCTGGAGGCCATCGAGGACCGGTACCCCCAGCTGCGTACACCGGACTCGCCGACCCAGAAGGTCGCCGGGCCGTACACCACGGAGTTCACGTCCGTCGAGCACCGTGAGCGCATGCTCTCCCTCGACAACGCCTTCGACGACGGGGAGCTCGCGGCCTGGGCCGAGCGTGTCGCACGGGACGTCGGCACCGGCGGCTACCACTTCCTGTGCGAGCTCAAGGTGGACGGTCTCGCCGTGAACCTCACGTACGAACACGGGAAGCTGACCCGCGCGGCCACCCGCGGCGACGGCCGGACCGGCGAGGACATCACGCCCAACGTCCGCACGATCGCGGAGATCCCGCACCGCCTGAAGGGGGAGCGGATCCCCGCGCTCGTCGAGATCCGCGGCGAGGTCTTCTTCCCGATGGAGGCCTTCGAAGGACTCAACGCCCGCCTGGTGGAGGCCGACGACAAGCCGTTCGCCAACCCGCGCAACGCGGCGGCCGGATCCCTGCGCCAGAAGGACCCGAAGGTCACCGCCACCCGCCCGCTGCACATGGTGGTGCACGGCATCGGCGCCCGCGAGGGCTTCGACATCGACTGCCTCTCGCACGCCTACGAATTGCTGAGCGAATGGGGCCTGCCGACGGCCCGGCACAACAAGGTGGTCGATTCCCTCGACGGCGTACGGGAGTTCATCGCGTACTTCGGTGAGAACCGCCACTCCGTGGAGCACGAGATCGACGGGGTCGTCGTCAAGCTCGACGAGATCCCGCTCCAGGGCCGGCTGGGTTCCACCTCGCGCGCACCGCGCTGGGCGATCGCCTGGAAGTACGCCCCCGAAGAGGTCAACACCAAACTGGTCAACATCCGGGTCGGCGTCGGACGCACCGGCAGGGTCACGCCGTACGCCCAGGTGGAACCCGTCGAGGTGGCGGGCTCCGAGGTCGAATTCGCCACCCTGCACAACCAGAACGTGGTGAAGGCCAAGGGAGTCCTCATCGGCGACACGGTGGTTCTCCGCAAGGCGGGCGACGTCATCCCGGAGATCCTCGGCCCAGTCGTCGACCTGCGCGACGGCAGCGAGCGGGAGTTCGTCATGCCGGCCGACTGCCCCGAGTGCCGTACGGCGCTGCGCCCCATGAAGGAGGGCGACATCGACCTCCGCTGCCCCAACGCACGATCCTGCCCGGCGCAGTTGCGGGAGCGGGTGGCCTACCTCGCCGGCCGCAGGTGCCTGGACATCGACCACTTCGGCTATGTGGCGGCCGCTGCCCTGACGAAGCCTCTGGAGCCCGCCGATCCGCCCCTGCTCGACGAGGGGGACCTCTTCGGCCTGACGGTGGAGCAGCTGCTGCCGATCCGGGCCTATGTCCTGGACCAGGACAGCGGGCTGCCCAAGCGCGATCCGAAGAGCGGTGAGGAGAAGATCGCGACGGTCTTCGCCAATCAGCAGGGCGAACCGAAGAAGAACGCCCTGGCCATGCTCGAAGGCATCGCGTCGGCACGGCAGGCCCCCCTGGCCCGGATCCTCACCGGGCTGTCGATCCGTCATGTGGGGCCCGTGGCCGCCGTGGAGCTGGCCCGGCAGTTCCGGTCCATCGACCGGATCGACGAGGCGTCGGAGGAGGAGCTGGCCGCCGCCGACGGGGTCGGACCCATCATCGCCGCGTCGGTCAAGCAGTGGTTCGCCGAGGACTGGCACCGCGAGATCCTGCGCAAGTGGCGGGAGGCCGGTGTCCGGATGGAGGACGAGGGAGCGGGCGAGGACGAAGGGCCGCGACCGCTCGAAGGGCTCACCGTCGTCGTCACGGGCACGCTGGCCACACACACCAGGGACGGTGCCAAGGACGCGCTGCAGAGCCGGGGGGCGAAGGTGACCGGTTCCGTCTCGAAGAAGACCTCCTTCGTCGTGGTGGGCGAGAACCCGGGGTCCAAGTACGACAAGGCGATGCAGCTGAAGGTCCCCGTCCTCGACGAGGACGGGTTCGCCGTCCTGCTCGACCAGGGGCCGGACGCGGCGCGTGAGGCGGCTGTGCCGGTGGAGGCGTGATCGAGACCCCTTCGCCCGAAGTGATCGAGGCTCGATCGAAACGCTGCAGGGGAGTGGCGGTGGACGAGAAGGGAATAAAGCGGACAAGAGGGGGCCGAGTGATCCGGCCGAGCCGGTCGGTTTCACTCGATCGGCACACATCGGACGGTGGGACTGCGGGGTCCGCATTCGGGCAAGAGCTGTAGAGCGCTGCCCGCAAAGGCTGTTGGCGGCCTACTGTTGAACGTGCACCCGCCGCGCCCGCCCGCGTGGTCGGAATCGGGTCGCGATGGCACGGGAGCGGGGGCCACTGTGGGACATCGGCACCGCCGGCTGTGAGAGGGACGGAATGAAACCGACCGAGAGCGCCGCAACGGTGTCGCGGCTGCAGGGTTTCGTCGGCCTCACGTCAAAAGTGGGAGCCGTCGTCGTGGGGGTTGCCACGGTTCAGCTGGCAACCGGGTTCTACCGGACGGTCCGCGACGGCGAGGCGCTCTTCCCGGACGGCACCGCGGGCTGGTCGCTCGCGCTGCTCACCGGCATCATCGTCGGCCATCTGGTCGCCCTCGGACGCGACCGCTGGTGGGGCGGCACCGGCTCCGGCGCCGCCCTCACGCTCGCCGTGCTGCTGCTCTACGGCTGGGTGCCCGCCGGTCTGGTCAGCCTGGTCGTCGTGGTGCTCGTCGGCACCGCCCGACGCCACCGCTGGTGGCAGGGACTGCTCCACGGAGCCGTGGACATCCTCGGCATCGGAGCCGCGGGACTCGTCCTGTCCGCCTTCGGAGAGGTGCCGACGGTCGCCGCCCCCTGGCGGCCACTCGACTGGGGTATCGACGCCGTCCCCGAAGTGCTGCTCGCGGCCTCCACGTACCTCCTCGTCACTCGCGTCCTGCTGTGGTACGCACGGGCATCCCAGAGCGGCGGGCTGCCGACGATCGCCCGCACGGCGCTCCTGCGCCAGGGACTCGTCGCGGTCGCCCTGCTCGGCATCGCCCCGCTGATCTGCGTCGTCGCGTCGGCCATGCCCGTGCTGCTGCCGCTCTTCGCCGTGCCGCTGATCGCCCTCGACTCCACGCTCTGGATCGCCCGCGCCCGCGCCGAGGAACAGCTGCGGGACCCGCTGACCGGTCTGCCCAACCGCCAGTGGCTGCTGGAGAGGACATGGACGGCGCTGGAGGAGGCCGGGAGCACCGGCTCCAGATCGGCGCTCGTCCTCATCGACCTCGACCGGTTCCGCGCCGTCAACGACACCCTCGGGCACCTGGCGGGGGACCGGCTGCTGCTCCAGATAGCGGACCGGCTGCGGCTCGCCCTGCCGCGCGGTGCGGAGGCCGCACGGCTGGGCGGCGACGAGTTCGCCGTCCTGCTGCCGACCGCGGACTCCACCACCAGCGCCCAGCGGGTCGCCCGGCACCTGGTCGCCGAGCTCTCCTCGCCCCTCGACCTGGACGGGCTCACCCTGGTCCTCGAAGCGAGTGCCGGGGTCGCCGTCCACCCCGACCACGCACTGGACGCCGAAGGGCTGCTCAGGCGGGCGGACGTGGCCATGTACCAGGCCAAGCGGGACCGTACGGGCGTGGAGGTGTACGAGTCCAAGCGGGACAGCAACACCCCGGACCGGCTCGGGCTCCTGGGCGATCTGCGGCGCGCGCTCGACGCCCAGGAGGTGGAGCTCCACTACCAGCCGAAGGTCAGGTTCGACGGCCAGGTCGCCGGGCTCGAAGCCCTGGTGCGCTGGGTGCATCCCGAGCGCGGGCGGGTCCCCCCGGACGAGTTCATCGCGATCGCGGAGTCGTCCGGCCTGATGCCGCACCTCACCGAGTACGTGCTGGAGACCGCGCTGGCCCAGGTGGCCCGATGGCGCGCGCAGGGGCTGTTCGTCCCCGTCGCGGTCAACGTCTCGCCGCGCGATGTCCACACCCCCGGCTTCGCGGGAAGCGTCGCGGCCCGGCTCGCCCGGCACGGCGTCCCGGCCGGAGCGCTCCAGCTGGAGATAACGGAGCACGTCCTGCTGGAGGACCCGCAGCGGGCCGCCGACACCCTGGCGGGGCTGACCGGGCACGGAGTCAAGATGTCCCTCGACGACTTCGGTACCGGCTACTCCTCACTGGTCCACCTGCGCAAGCTGCCGGTCAGCGAACTCAAGATCGACCGGTCGTTCGTCGCCCGGCTCGCCATAGACAACGAGGACGCGGAGATCGTCCGCTGCACCATCGACCTGGCCCATTCGCTCGGTCTGCTGGTCGTCGCCGAGGGCGTCGAGGACGACGAGACCTGGGAGCGGCTGCGGGACCTGCGCTGCGACGCGGTGCAGGGCTGGCTCGTCGCGGCGGCCATGCCACCGCAGGAGACCACGGCCTGGCTGCGGGCGCGCGGCGAGCACGGCTGGCGGCGGCCGGCGGAGCTGGAGGCCGCGGCAGCTGCCGCCGCGGCGGCAGCGGTGACGCCCGAGCTGGAGTCCAGGCCCGCGGGCCGCGCGCTGAACCCCGGTCCGGCGACGGCCTGAACGACGGGGCAGGGGCGCCGGGACCACTCGGCGGGCGTTTTGTCCTCAATCGCCGGACGGGCTCGATGCACCCCGGGCGCGATTGCGGGGCAGCGCCGGGCGACCCCATAGGATTGGGCCAAAACCACACACCGAACCCTGAGGATCGCTGCATGCCTGGCATCACGCGCGAGGAGGTCGCCCACCTCGCACGGCTGGCGCGTCTGGAGCTGAAGGGCGAAGAGCTCGAGCACTTCGCCGGTCAGCTCGACGACATCATCGGCGCGGTCGCCCGCGTCTCCGAGGTCGCCGACCAAGACGTACCGCCGACCTCCCACCCGCTGCCGCTGACGAACGTCATGCGCGCGGACGAGGTCCGTCCGTCGCTCACCCCCGCGCAGGCGCTCTCGGGCGCCCCTGCCCAGGAGCAGCAGCGTTTCAAGGTGCCGCAGATCCTGGGGGAGGACTAACAGCCATGACGGACATCAGCACCATCATCAAGCTCACCGCGGCGGAGATCGCCGCGAAGATCGCCTCCGGCGAGCTGACGGCCGTCGAGGTCACCGAGGCCCACCTGGCCCGGATCGAAGCCATCGACGAGAAGGTCCACGCCTTCCTGCACATCGACCGCGAGGGCGCGCTCGCGCAGGCCCGCGCCGTCGACGCCAAGCGCGAGGCGGGCGAGAAGCTCGGCCCGCTGGCCGGCGTCCCGCTCGCGCTCAAGGACATCTTCACCACGCAGGACATGCCGACCACCGTCGGCTCGAAGATCCTCGAGGGCTGGGTCCCGCCGTACGACGCGACCGTCACCAAGCGGCTGAAGGCCGCCGACGTCGTCATTCTCGGCAAGACCAACATGGACGAGTTCGCCATGGGGTCCTCCACCGAGAACAGCGCCTACGGCCCGACCGGCAACCCGTGGGATCTCACCCGTATCCCGGGCGGTTCCGGCGGCGGTTCCTCGGCGGCGCTCGCCTCCTTCGAGGCCCCGCTCGCCATCGGCACGGACACCGGCGGCTCCATCCGCCAGCCCGCGGCCGTGACGGGCACCGTCGGCGTCAAGCCCACCTACGGCGGCGTCTCCCGCTACGGCATGGTCGCCTTCTCCTCGTCCCTCGACCAGGGCGGACCCTGCGCCCGTACGGTCCTGGACGCTGCGCTCCTGCACGAGGCCATCGCGGGCCACGACCCGCTCGACTCGACGTCCATCGACGCCCCGGTCCCGCCGGTCGTCGAGGCCGCGCGCAACGGCTCCGTACAGGGCATGCGCGTCGGAGTCGTCAAGCAGTTCGCCGGCGAGGGCTACCAGGCGGGTGTCGTCCAGCGCTTCAACGAGTCGGTCGAGCTGCTGAAGTCGCTCGGCGCCACGATCGTCGAGCTGGACTGCCCGTCCTTCGACCTGGCCCTGTCGGCGTACTACCTGATCGCACCGTCCGAGTGCTCCTCGAACCTGGCCCGTTTCGACGCCATGCGCTACGGCCTGCGGGTCGGCGACGACGGCACGCGCTCCGCGGAGGACGTCACCGCCCTCACCCGCGAGGCCGGCTTCGGCGACGAGGTCAAGCGCCGCGTCATCCTCGGTACGTACGCGCTCAGCTCCGGCTACTACGACGCGTACTACGGCTCGGCGCAGAAGGTCCGCACCCTCATCACGCAGGACTTCGAGAAGGCGTTCGAGCAGGTGGACGTCATCGTCTCGCCGACGACGCCCACCACCGCCTTCCCGATCGGCGAGCGCGCCGACGACCCGATGGCGATGTACCTCGCGGACCTGTGCACCATTCCGACCAACCTCGCCGGCAACTCCGCCATGTCGCTGCCCTGCGGCCTGGCCCCGGAGGACGGCCTGCCGGTCGGGCTGCAGATCATCGCCCCGGCCATGAAGGACGACCGGCTGTACAAGGTCGGAGCCGCCGTCGAGGCCGCCTTCGTGGAAAGGTGGGGACACCCGCTGCTTGAGGAGGCTCCGTCGCTATGAGTGCAATGGCTAAGAAGGCCAAGAACTTCAAGAAGTCCAAGACCGGCGCGTACGTGTCCATGGGTACCACCGCCTTCGGCGCGCTCAGCGTGTTGAAGCAGGTGAAGATGGCCCGCAAGGACAACGACACACTGCGGCTGATCGACGCCGCCGTATCCGCCGCCGCGATCGTGACCGGACTCGCGATCCTCTACCGCGAACTCAAGCGTCTCGGCGACGACGACGTCCTGCTGGGCTGAGAGGGAAAGTTTCACCGTGACTGTCATTGACCTGGAGTCGTACGAGGACGCCCTCGCGACGTACGACCCCGTCATGGGCCTCGAAGTCCATGTCGAGCTCGGCACCAAGACCAAGATGTTCTGCGGCTGCTCCACGGAGCTCAAGCAGGACGCCAACTCGCAGACCTGCCCGGTCTGCCTCGGGCTGCCCGGCGCGCTGCCGGTCGTCAACGAGATCGGCGTCGAGTCCGCGATCAAGATCGGTCTCGCGCTGAACTGCGAGATCGCCGAGTGGTGCCGCTTCGCCCGGAAGAACTACTTCTATCCGGACATGCCGAAGAACTTCCAGACCTCGCAGTACGACGAGCCGATCGCCTTCAACGGCTATCTGGACGTCCAGCTGGAGGACGGCGAGATCTTCCGCGTGCAGATCGAGCGCGCCCACATGGAGGAGGACACCGGCAAGTCGACGCACGTCGGCGGTGCCACCGGCCGTATCCACGGCGCGTCCCACTCCCTGCTCGACTACAACCGCGCGGGCATCCCGCTCATCGAGATCGTCACCAAGCCGATCGAGGGTGCGGGCGCGCGCGCTCCCGAGGTCGCCAAGGCGTACGTCGCCGAGCTCCGCGAGCTCATCAAGGCGCTCGGTGTGTCGGAGGCCCGGATGGAAATGGGGCAGATGCGCTGCGACGTGAACCTGTCGCTGCGGCCCCACGGCCGGGAGGAGTTCGGTACGCGCTCCGAGACGAAGAACGTGAACTCGTTGCGTTCCGTCGAGCGTGCCGCCCGCTTCGAGATCCAGCGCCATGCCGCGGTGCTGAACACCGGCGGAACGATCGTGCAGGAGACCCGGCACTTCCACGAGGAGGACGGCTCCACCACGGCCGGCCGCATCAAGGACAACGCCGAGGACTACCGGTACTTCCCGGAGCCGGACCTCGTGCCCGTCGCCCCGGCCCGTGCATGGGTCGAGGAGCTGCGCAAGGGCCTCCCCGAGCTGCCGCGGCTGCGCCGTGCGCGGCTCAAGGAGGAGTGGGGCGTCTCCGAGCACGACATGCAGTCCATCCTCAACGCGGGCGCGGTCGACCTGATCGTCGCCACGACGGAGGCCGGTGCTCCGGCGGACCAGGCCCGCAAGTGGTGGATGGGCGAGCTCGCCCGTAACGCCAACGAGACCGGGCGCGGTCTCGACGAGCTGGGCGTCACCCCCGTGCAGGTCGCCAGGGTCGCCGAGCTCGTCACCTCGGGCGACCTCAACGACAAGCTGGCACGCCAGGTCCTCGAGGGTGTCCTCGCGGGCGAGGGCGACCCGGACACCGTTGTCGAGAAGCGCGGCCTGAAGGTCGTCTCCGACGAGGGCGCCCTGGGCACGGCAGTCGACGAGGCCATCGCGGCCAACGCCGCGATCGCCGACAAGATCCGTGGCGGCAAGGTCGCCGCTGCCGGCGCCCTGGTCGGCGCGGTCATGAAGGCCACCCGCGGTCAGGCGGACGCGGCGCGTGTACGGGAGCTGATCCTGGAGAAGCTCGGCGTCGAGGGCTGAGGCCCTCCCGCAGGACCGTGTGAGTGAAGGGCGGTGCACCCGGATATCCGGGTGCACCGCCCTTTCGCGTGGTGCAGCAGGTTGTGACCATGGCCACGAACAGGACAATTGATCACTAATGCCTGACAGAGTGACGGTCCTCAGGTCATGCGACTTTTTCGGGATGTTCCCCTTATTCCCGTCGATGGTCCACGAACCCGCAGGGAGCACGTCCGTTGGCCGCCATCGCACGCTGGTGCCTCAGGCACCGTCTCGCCGCTGTCCTCATCTGGCTTCTCGCCCTCGGCGGCACGGCAGGGGCAGCGGTCGTCGCGGGCTCCGCGTACTCCAACAACTACGAGGTGCCGGGAACCGAGTCCGGCCGCGCCGGTGAACTCCTCCAGGCGGGGTTCACCGACCTCGGCGGCGACACCGACACCGTCGTCTGGCACACCACCGGCCCCACCGTCCGTGCCGCCGACGTCGAACAGACCATGACCAGGACGCTGCAGGCCGTCGACGCGCTGCCCGGAGTCGGCGACGTCACCGGACCCTACGAGGCCGACGGCAACGGACAGATCAGCGCGGACAGCCGCACCGCCTACGCCACCATCACCTTCGACCACCGGGCCGACGAGATTCCGCGGGAACAGGCCCAGGCGGTCGTCGACACCGCGAAGGCAGCCGAGAGCGACGGGCTCCAGGTCGAGCTCGGCGGCAGCGCCGTCGCCCTGACCGAAACGCCGGGCGTCCACCTCAGCGAGGCCGTCGGAGTGGTCGTCGCCGCCGTCGTGCTCTTCCTCGCCTTCGGCTCGCTCGCCGCCAGCCTGCTGCCCATCGCGACCGCCCTCGTCTCCGTCGGCACGGCCTACGCGGGGATCGTGCTGCTCGGCCACGTCATGACCGTCGCCGACTTCGCACCGATGCTGGGCATGCTGGTCGGGCTCGGCGTGGGCATCGACTACGCGCTGTTCATCGTCACCCGGCACCGCAGAGGCCTGAAGCGCGGCCTGTCCGTGCCCGAAGCGGCGCAGAACGCCGTCGCGACCACGGGGCGCGCCGTCGTCTTCGCCGGAGCGACCGTCTGCGTCGCGCTGCTGGGCATGCTGGTCCTGCGGCTCGGCTTCCTCAACGGTGTCGCGATCGCCGCCTCGCTCACCGTGGTGCTGACCGTCGCCGCCTCCGTCACCCTGCTGCCCGCCCTGCTCTCCTTCATCGGCATGCGGGCGCTGAGCCGACGCGAGCGCAGGCAGCTCGCCGAGCTCGGCCCGCAGCGGGAACACACCACCGGCTTCGCCGCCCGCTGGGCCGCGTTCGTCGAGCGGCACCCCAAGCTGCTCGGAGTGGTCGCCGCCGCGATCATGGCGGCGCTCGCCCTGCCCGCCTTCGGGCTGCACCTGGGCACCTCCGACCAGGGCAACAACCCGGCCACGGCGACCACCCGGCAGGCGTACGACCTGCTGGCCGAGGGCTTCGGCCCCGGCGTCAACGGACCGCTGACGATCGCCGCCCACCTCGACGGAGCCGACGACCGGCTCGCCCTCGACGGTCTGCCCGGCGTGCTGCGGGCCACCGACGGCGTCGCCTCCGTGAGCCCGGTGACCTACAACAACGGCGGCGACACGGCGTTCGTCACCGTCGTCCCGGAGTCAGCGCCCCAGTCGCAGCGGACCAGCGAACTCGTCGACCGGCTGCGTGACGACGTGCTGCCGCCCGTCCAGGACAACACGTCCCTCCAGGTCCATGTGGGCGGCGTGACAGCGAGCTACGACGACTTCGCCGAGATCATCATCGGCAAACTCCCGCTCTTCGTCGGGGTTGTCATCGGACTCGGCTGCCTGCTCCTGCTCATGGCCTTCCGGTCCCTCGCCATCCCACTGAAGGCCGCCGTGATGAACGTGGCCGCCGTCGCCGCCTCCTTCGGGGTCGTCGTCGCGGTCTTCCAGTGGGGCTGGGGCAGCGAACTGCTGGGACTCGGCAGCGCCGGCCCGATCGAACCCTTCCTCCCGGTGATCATGGTGTCCGTGCTCTTCGGGCTCTCGATGGACTACCAGGTCTTCCTGGTCGGCCGGATGTACGAGGAGTGGCTGGAGACCGGGGACAACCGCAGGTCGGTCCGCGTGGGTCTCGCCGAGACGGGCCGGGTGATCAACTCCGCCGCGGTCATCATGATCTCGGTCTTCCTCGCCTTCGTGCTCAGCGGAGACCGCGTCATCGCGATGTTCGGCATCGCACTGGCAGCCGCCGTCGCACTCGACGCCTTCGTCCTGCGCACCCTGTTGGTGCCCGCCCTGATGCACATGCTCGGCGGCGCCAACTGGTGGCTGCCCGCCCGGCTCGACCGACTGCTCCCGCGCATCAGCATCGAGCCCCCGGACCGGCCGGCGCCCCATGCGAAAATCCCGGGGGAGCGTGCCGACGACCAGGACCGGGCCGTCGCACAGCGCGTCCACTGAGATCGAGGAGAAGTTCTTATGTTCGCGGTGTCCCTGGGTGATGACGGGGCGCAGCTGCGCCCGCTGGAGCCCTGGCAGGCGGAGGAGTTCCTGGCCCACATGGACCGGGCGCGGGGCCTCGTGGACCCCTGGATCCCGTTCGCCGCAGCCGCGACGGACCTCCCCTCCGCGCGCGCCCTGCTCCAGAGGTACGCGGACAAGCAGGCTGCCGACACCGGTCGGCTCTACGGAATCTGGCTGGACGGCACGCTCGTCGGGGGCGTCCTTTTCCGGATATTCGATGCGGAGACCGGGAACTGTGAGATCGGCTGCTGGCTGGAGCCCGCGGGGGAGGGCCGGGGCCTGGTGAACCGGGCATCGCGCCGGCTGATCGACTGGGCCGTCGACGTACGCGGCATGCACCGGGTCGAGTGGGTCGCTTCCGCCGCCAACACCCGCAGTGTCGCGGCAGCCGAGCGGCTCGGCATGACGCGCGACGGCGTGCTGCGCGAGGCCTATCTGTACCGGGGCGTGCGGCACGACGAGGAGATCTGGTCGGTACTGGCCTCCGAATGGCGTGTCGGGCGGGAGTGAGAGGCGCCGCGCGTTAAGAAGGTTCTCATCCTGGCCCCCTAGCGTGCGGCGCATGAAGACCACCCCCTCCAAGACCACCTCCGCCGTCGACGACGACCGCGAGGACACGGCGGCAGCGGACGAGAGCGCCGTTGCGGACCTGACGACGGACCTGACGAAGAAGGAGCCCGCCGACGGCGCCTCCGACGACAACGCGTCCGACGATGCCGCAGGGCATGCGGCCGCGGAGGACGACGACCTGGAGCCCGACCCCTACGACGAGGCGGAAGCCGCCGAGTCCGCCGGGATCGGTGCCGGAGCCGGGGCCGTCGTCGCCGCCGGGCTGGGCATCGTCTCCCTCACGGGGGCCTGGACCGGCCGGGTCGCCGCCGAGCGCGAGACCCTGATCGGCCAGATCAAGACCTCCGGCGGCGGCAGCGCTGCCCAGCAGATCTCCGAGATCTACGCCGACGCCTGGCACACCACGGCCCTCGTCAACGGGCTCTTCGCCCTCGTCGCCCTGCTGGTCGGCGCCTTCGTCCTCCTGCGCCCCGCCTTCGGCGCACCCTCCGACCGTCCGCAGCCGGGCTGGATCCGCGCTGTCGCGCTGGCGGGCATCGCACTGGGCGTCCTCGGCGTACTCATCTCCGTAGGCATGTACTTCGACCTCTTCGTCTCCCTGCCGAGCGCGGGCGCGCCGACGACCGGAGGCTGACCGCACCGAGGGGCTGACCGCACCGAGGGGCCGACCGCACCGAGGGGCCGACCCTTCGCCTAAGGCACCGGGCGCCCCGGACTAAGGCACTGGACCCCTCTCGGATGCGGCACTCGCCCGATGCGGCGGCACCCCCTGGCAGACGACAGTTGGGGCACGGCAGGAAGCCGTGCCCCAACTGTCGTCACCAGGGAGAAGACCATGTACGCCTACGAACTCCACCGGATCAACGCCGCCGATCTGATCCGCGAGGCGGACGAGCAGCGCACCGTGCGCCAGGCCGTGCTCGCCCGCCGGGCCGCCCGCCGCTCGGCCCGCCGTGCCGGACCGGATGACACGGAGGGGCGGGTGACGAAGAGCAGCGACCGGTTCGTGCATGCCGCGTAACGATGGGCGTCCGTCTTTCCGCAGCCACCGCGCTGTCGCACGCATATGCGATGCTCAGCGATGTGGAGACCAACACCGTCAGCCCCGTGTTCGTCGGCCGAGCCGGTGAACTGGCCACGCTGACCGATGCGCTCGCCCGGGCCTCGGCAGGGGAGCCACAGGCACTGCTCATCGGTGGCGAGGCCGGAGTCGGCAAGACCCGGCTGGTCGAGGAGTTCCTCGCCGCGGCCGGCCGACGCGAGGCCGTCGTGGCCGTCGGCAGCTGCGTGGAGATCGGGGCCGACGGCCTGCCGTACGCCCCGTTCTCCACGGCACTGCGCGCCCTGCGCCGCGCGCTGCCCGAGGAACTGACCGAGGCACTCGCCGGTCAGGAAGGCGAACTGGCCCGGCTGCTGCCCGAACTGGGCGAAGCGGACCGGGCATCGAACGACGAGCACGGCACCGCCCGTCTCTTCGAGCTCGCCGCCCGGATGCTGGAGCGCATCTCCGCCGCCCGCACGGTCGTCCTCGTCCTGGAGGACCTGCACTGGGCCGACACCTCCACCCGGCACCTCCTCGCCTACCTCTTCCGCACCCTGCGCGACGGCCGCCTCGTCGTCATCGGCACGTACCGCGCCGACGACGTCCACCGCCGCCACCCCCTGCGCCCCCTCCTGGCAGAACTGGACCGGCTCCGCACCGTCCGCCGCATCGAACTCGACCGGTTCAGCCTCGCCGAGGTCGGCCGGCAGCTCACCGGCATCCTCGCCGCGACGCCCGAGACCTCGCTCGTCGACGAGATCTTCGACCGCTCCGACGGCAACGCCTTCTTCGTCGAGGAGCTCGCCCGCAGCGTGGAGTGCTGCGGTGACAGCTCCCGGCTCTCCGAATCGCTGCGCGACCTCCTCCTCGTACGTGTCGAGGCACTGCCCGAGAACGCCCAGCGGATCGCCAGGATCCTCGCCGAGGGCGGCTCCACGGTCGAGCACAGGCTCCTCGCCGCCGTCGCCGGGCTGGCCGAGGACGACCTCGACGAAGCACTGCGGGCAGCCGTCGGCGCCAACCTGCTGCTGCCGTCCCCCGACTCCGACGGATACCGCTTCCGCCACTCCCTGGTCCGCGAGGCCGTCAGCGACGACCTGCTGCACGGCGAACGCAACCGCCTCAACCGCCGCTACGCCGAAGCGCTGGAGGCGGACCCGTCCCTCGTGCGCGCCGAGGAACGTGCCGCCCGGCTCGCCAGCTACTGGTACGCCGCGCACGACCCGGCCAAGGCCCTGCCCGCCGTGCTGGGTGCGTCCGTCGAGGCCCGCCGCCGCTACGCCTACTCCGAGCAACTGCGCCTGCTGGAACGGGCCATGGAGCTGTGGGACGACGTGCCGGAAGAGGTGCGTGCCACCCTGCGCCCGATCGACTACGCCGAGGTCTACCCGGGCTGCGGGTGCGACCCCGAGACGGCACCGATGCGCTACCTCGACCTGATGGCCGAGGCCACCGTCGCCGCGCGCTTCGGCGGCGACCGCGAACGGGCCCTGGCCATCGCCAAGAAGGCCCTGCGCGTCCTGGACGGCGACACGGACCCCCTGCGCGCGGCCTGGTTCTGGGTGCAGCGTTCCCTGCTGACACACCACCTGTCCCGGGGCGACGGCTGGCAGGAACTGGCCACGGCCCAGGAGCTGGTGCGCGGCCTGCACCCTTCGTCGGTGCACGCCGACGTGCTGGCCAACGTGGCGAGCTGGGGTGCCCTGCACCGGCCGGGCCCGGACACGCTGGCCGCGGCTGACCGTGCCGTGGAGTACGCACGACTCGTCGGCGACGAGTACATCCAGCTGCACGCCCGGCTCACCCGTGGCTGGCTCACCATCGACGCGGGCGGCGTCGAGGAGGGGATCGCCGAGATGTACGCCGTCCGCGACCGGGCCGAAGAGCTGCACTTGGTGGGCGTGATGAGCCGTGCCAGCATCAACCTGCCGTCCTCGCTCGAGTCCGCGGGCCGCTCCCTGGAAGCGGTGGCCGCCGCCGACCACGGCATCCGGATCTGCCACAGCCACGGCATCCCCGACTCCGAGGCATGGGTCCTGGCCAACCAGGCGCAGTCGTACTTCTCCCTCGGGCACTGGGACGAGAGCAGGGCGGCCCTGGACGCGGCGGACCTGGTCGCGCGGTCCCGCAAGTCCCAGGGGCTCATCGCCTCACGCCGCGCGGAGCTGGCACTCGTCCGCGGCGACTACGGCGAGGCGGAGGAGCAACTGGTGCTGAACCGGCGCCTTCTGGGCCGTCACGACCCGCAGCCCCAGCATCTGATCAGCCCTGTCCGTTACGCCATGGCCCTGGCCGCCCAGCAGGGCAGGCTCCCCGAGGCGCGGGCAGCGTTCGAGGTGCAGTCCGAGGAGGGCTTCCCGCCGGGCACCCAGCGCTACGCCTTGCCGCTGCTGGACGTCGCGGCGTCGATCGAGGCCGATGCGCGCGGGCTGCCCGCCACCGAGCCGGGCCGTCCGGCGATCCTCGAACGCATCCGCGGCCATCTCAAGCGCCTGCCGATGCTCGTCCCCGTGTGGGCGGCCTACGGTGTGCTGATCGAGGCGGAACTGGCCCGTGCGGAGGGCGCCGACACCCCGGACCACTGGTCACGCGCCGCGGCGGCCTTCGGGCCTCTTCAGCGGCCCTTCGAACTGGCCCGGATCCGGCACCGCTGGGCGGAGGCGATGCTCACCGCGTCCGGGGCCGGTGACAGAGCTCCGGCAGCGGCCCTCCTGCGCGAGGCCCACGCGGTCGCGGAGCGGCTCGGAGCCCGGCCGCTCGCGGAGAGCGTCGAGCTGCTCGCCGGCCGTGCGCGCATCACGCTCGCAGCGCCCGCGCGGGGAGTGAGGGACGCGGGGGCAGCTGGGGGCGACGTGGACGAGGCGGACGTCCTGGGTGCCGGCGCCGCCGACGGCGGGGGTCACCCAGCCGTACCTGCCCCGGCCGTGGATGCGATCGAGTCCTTCGGCCTGACGACCCGGGAGCAGGAAGTGCACCGGCTGGTCGCTGCCGGCTACACCAACCGCAGGATCGCCGAGGAGCTCTACATCTCGCCGAAGACCGCGAGCGTGCACGTCTCCAACATCCTCGCCAAACTGAACGTCTCCAGCCGGGGCGAGGCGGCCGCGCTCGCACACCGGTTCCGGTTGTACCCGGCGAGGTGACGCGCGGCCCCTCGGCGCGACTGGGGAGGCCGCCCGTGCCCACGCGGGTGGCAGCGAGGTGTCCTCAGTCGCCGGACGGGCGTCGTTCGGCGAGGTCCGTCGTCGGGCGGCGCACCGTCACCCGGCCGGAGGTGAGGTCTATCGGGCCCCGGGCAGGGTCGCCGATGCCCAGGTCCACCCGGCTCAGCTCCAGCCGTCTCTGCTCCTCGGCCGTGTGCTTACGGCCCGGCGCGAACAGCTCCTCGAAGAAGTTGAACACCGTCCGTGCTCCCTCCGACATGCCGCCCGGCGGGTCGCTACCGCACCTTCAGCAGCAGGATCCGGTCGTCCCCCGGCTTCGGGGTGCCCCGTCCGTCCGTGTTGTTCGTGACCAGCCACAGCTTGTCGCCGCCCGCAGCGAGCACGGTCCGCAGCCGGCCGTACTTCCCTTCGAGGAACGCCTGGGGCGCTGCCAATGGTTCCTTGCCCGCCGTGCCGGACAGCGGAATCCGCCAGAGCCGCTCACCACGCAGGCCCGCCATCCAGATCGAGCCCTCGGCGTACGCGATACCGCTCGGGGAGGCCTCGGAGGTCTTCCACTGGGCCACCGGGTCGACGAACCCCTCCTCGCCCTTCTTCCCCTCGACGTCCGGCCAGCCGTAGTTCTTCCCCGGCTCGATGCGGTTCAGCTCGTCCCAGGTGTCCTGGCCGAACTCGGCCGCCCAGAGCTGCTTGCGGCTGTCCCAGGCCAGCCCTTGGACATTGCGGTGCCCGTACGAATACACCACCGAGTCGGCCTCGGGGTTGCCGTGCACCGGCTCACCGTCCGGCGTCATCCTGAGGATCTTCCCCGCGAGAGACGTCCTGTCCTGGGCGAGACCCGTGTCGCCCGTCTCGCCCGTGCCCGCGTACAGCATGCGGTCCGGGCCGAAAGCGATCCGTCCGCCGTTGTGGACGGAGCCCTTCGGGACGCCCCGCAGGATCGTGTCCGGGGCACCGAGCTGCCGGCCGGCCGGCTTCTGCTCGTCGTACTGCATGCGCGCGATGCGGTTGTCCGACTCGGTCGTGAAGTACGCGTACACCAGATGGTCCGCGCCGTACGTCGGGGCGACCGCCAGTCCCAGCAGCCCGCCCTCACCGCCGACGGCTACGCCGGGAACGGAGCCCAGCAGGGTCTTCTTGCCGCTCTCCCCGTCGATCCGGCTGATCGTCGCCTCGTCGCGCGAGGCCACCAGCAGATCGCCACCGGGCAGCGCCGCCAGCCCCCACGGCGACGGGAGGTCCTCCGTGAGCGTCGAGACCACCTCCACGGAACCCTTGGCCGGCGGCAGATCGGCCGCGGGGCTCGACGAGGCGGGCGGAGACGAGGAGGAGCTCGCGGGCGGCGAGGTGTCACCCTCACGGCCCGCCGTGTCACCGGACCCACCGCCGGAGGAGCAGGCGGCGGACAGCAGCAGCGACGCTGCCGCCAGCAGGGCCACTACCCCCTTGCGCACCGCGGGAGTTTGCACAGATCCGAACACAGCACCGCGCACAGCACCGATCCTTTCGACGGCCGCATGACTACTGTTCTTACACCGCTGCCTGCCCACGGGTTCCCGATCTCCGTCAATTGTCCCGCCGCGTGATCAGTCCCACGACCCGCGGGCCCGCGGCAGCCCGGCGATCTCCGCCACGTCCCGGTCCGTGAGGACCAGGTCCGCGGCCCCCGCGTTCTCCACGGCCCAGCGTTCCTGCTTCGCGCCGGGCACGGGAACCACATGCCGGCCCTGGCGCAGCACCCAGGCCAGTGCCACCTGGGCAGGAGTGGCGCCGTGCCGCTCCGCGATCCGCCGCAGACCCGCCACCACCGGCTGGTTCGCCGCCATCATCTCCGCCGTGAACCGCGGGTGCCTGGCTCGCGGATCGTCCGGTTCGAAGCCCTGGCCCGGTTTCAGCGTCCCCGTCAGATAGCCGTTGCCCAGTGGCATCGCCGCCAGCAGACCGACACCCCGCGCCGTGCACCAGGGCAGCAGCCGCTCCAGCGCCTCAGGGGACCACACGGAGAGCTCCGCCTCGACCGCGCTGACGGGAAAGACCTGCTGCACCCGCTCCAGTTGCCGGATCGTTCCGTCGTGCATCCGTGCCCCCGGACGCCGTTCGGCCCGTGCTCCCACCGCGCACAGTCCCAGCGACCGGACCTTGCCGGCGGTCACCAGGTCCGCCATCGCGCCCCAGGTCTCCTCCACCGGTACTTCGGGGTCCGCCCGGTGCAGCTGGTACAGATCGATCACATCGGTCTGCAGCCGCCGCAGCGAGGCATCGCAGGCCCGGCGCACGTATCCGGGGCGCCCGTTGGCGACGATGTGCTGATCGCCCACCAACAGCCCGCACTTGGTGGAGAGGAAGGCCTCGGAGCGGCGCCCCTTGAGCGCGCGTCCGACCAGCAGTTCGTTGGTGAACGGGCCGTACATGTCGGCGGTGTCGAGCAGTTGGACGCCTGCGTCCAGTGCGGCGTGCACCGTCCGCACCGAACGGTCGCCGCGCTGCTGCGACGTGCTGTAGGCCCAGCTCATCGGCATGCACCCCAGCCCGACCGCGCCCACGGCGAGTGCCGCCGCACCGATAGTCCTGCGCTCCAACTCCCCGAACCCTCCCTCGGTCCCGCTGTCGCGGGGCCACTTCGGACCCCAAAGTAGCCTCTGCCGCTCCGTGACCTTCGCATAGCCTCCTGACCATGACTTCGACACCTGCTTCCGACGTGTGGCTGCCGATCGCGGCCGATGAGATCGACGGGCTCCCCGAGGGTCTCGACTACCGGTTCTGGGACGGCGGCCGTGACTACCCGGCGGACCCCGCGGACTGCGCCTTCTACGTCGTCCCGTACATGAAGGGAACGGAGGTCGCCGTCCGCCCGCTCAAGGAGATGACCGGCGTCCGGGTCGTGCAGACACTGTCCGCGGGCATCGACCATGTGCAGCCGGGACTCGGTCTCCTGTCCGGCGGTGTACGGCTGTGCAATGCCAAGGGTGTTCACGAGGCGTCGACCGCCGAGCTCGCTCTCGCCCTGATCCTGGCCTCGCTCCGCGGATTCCCGGGCTTCGTGCACGGCCAGGACAAGGAGGAGTGGCTCTCCGGCTTCTACCCCGCGCTCGCCGACAAGTCCGTACTCGTCGTGGGGTACGGATCGATCGGTGCGGCCATCGAGGACAGGCTCGAACCCTTCGAGTGCGCGCGGGTGGTGCGCGTCGCACGCTCCGCTCGGGCATCCGCACGCGGTCCCGTACACGCACTCGAGGAGCTGCCCGCACTCCTGCCCGAAGCCGACATCGTCATTCTGTCCACACCGCTGAACCCGTCCACACAAGGGCTGGTGGGCGCCGAGTTCCTCGCCGCGATGCCGGACGGTGCCCTGCTCGTGAACGTTGCCAGGGGAGCCGTTGTCGACACGGCGGCCCTGCTGTCCGAACTCGAGTCCGGCAGGCTGCGTGCCGCGCTCGATGTCACCGATCCCGAACCCCTGCCCGCGGGCCATCCCCTCTGGCATGCTCCCAACGTTCTGATCACCCCCCATGTGGGCGGCAGCACCTCGGCGTTCCTGCCGCGCGCCAAGCGTCTGCTCGCAGGCCAGATCACCCGCTTCGCCGCAGGGGAGCAGGTTCACAACCTGGTGCTCACGACCGGCTGAGCACGCTCCGGAACAGCGCGTGAGCACGTGGTTTCCGACAACACCCCAGGTGGTCACGGAGAGTAGAGAAGCTATGTCCCTGCGTGACGACTCTGGTGTATCGTCCAGAAGGGGGCAGCGCCACGGCAGGGGCGGTGCCGGGGAGGAAGCGCAACGCGAGGGGGCGACGGACGGTGTGCGGCCGATGGAGAGACGACCCGACGCGGCAGAGCGGACAGCGCCGGTCACCGGCGCCGAGGACCCCGGGCCAGGCCCGGGGGGCTCTCCGGTGAGCGCCCTCGGGGCGCTGCTCTCCCGGCGGCCGGTCTCCGGCCGGAGCGCGGGACTGCGCTCCCAACTGCTCCTCGCCGCCGTCTGCGCCGGTTACGCCGTGGGGGCGGCGGTCGGCTGGGGCTCACCCGGACTGGCCCTGTTCATGGGCGACTTCGGCCTCAGCCTCGCCGCCCTGATCGCCGCGGTGTCCTGCTTCCTCCACGCACGCAGGAGCGGCAGCCGCTTCCGGCCCGCCTGGCTGCTGTTCTCGCTCTCCTCCGCGATGGCGGCCGGCGGCAATGCCGTCTGGGGCTGGTACGAAGTGGTGCTGGGGCTCCCCGTGCCCTCCCCGTCCCTGGCCGACGTCTTCTTCCTCTGCTTCGCCCCGCCCGCCATCGTCGGGCTGCTGGTCCTTGCCAAGCGGCCCGTCACCCGGGCCGGCTGGGTCTGCCTGGTGCTGGACGCCTGGCTGATCGGCGGGTCCCTTCTCACCCTCTCCTGGAGCCTCGCGCTCGCCCACACCGCCCATGTCGCGAACGCCGAGGGAGAGAGCGTCGCCAGGGCCGCTCTCTCCCTGGCCTACCCGCTGCTCGACATCGTGCTGGTCTCCATGGTGCTCGCCCTGCACTTCCGGCGGGTCCACGTCAATCGCTCCGCGGTGAACACGGCCATCGCCGCACTCGCCCTGACAGTGCTGTGCGACGCGGTCTTCACCTCGCCGCTGCTCCGCTCGACCTACCGGTCCGGCCAACTCCTCGATGCGGGCTGGTTCGCAGGATCCCTGCTGCTCGCCTATGCGCCGTGGGGTGCCCGTCGCAGTCAGGACAACGCTGTCGAGCCCAGCGTCGAGCCGCGCACCGCCAGTCGTCCCATCGCCGGTTCCCTGGCCGCGCTCACGCCGTATCTGGCCGCCGCCGTCTGCACCCTCGGCATCCTCTACAACGTGGTGGAGGGCCGCACCGTCGACCGGGTCGTGGTCTTCACCGGCTGCGCGGTGGTGCTCGCCTTGGTCGTCCGGCAGGCGATCATGCTCCTCGACAACATCGCGCTCACCCACGAGCTGGCGCAGAAGGAGAACCACTTCCGCTCCCTGGTGCAGGGATCCAGCGACGTCATCATGATCGCCGCGCCCACCGGCATACTCCGCTACGTCAGCCCCGCGGCGGCCGGGGTCTACGGGCGGGACGCCGACGACCTCGTCGGCGCCGAGCTGTCCTCGATCATCCACCCCGAGGATCTCGGAAGGGTCGTCCACGAGGTCCGGCGGTTCCTCGCGGCACCGCCCCGGGAGGAACCCACCACCCGGATCGAATGCCGTTTCAGGTCGGGGGCCGGCGACTGGCTCCACGTCGAGTCCACCGTCAACCGCCACCAGGGCGGCCTGCTGCTCAACAGCCGTGACGTGACCGAACGGGTCCGGCTGCAGGCCCAGTTGCAGCACAACGCCGAGCACGACCCGCTCACCGACCTGCCCAACAGGGCCCTGTTCACCACACGCGTCAGCCAGGCACTCGGCGGCCGGCGCTCCGGCGACCCGGGCACCGCCGTGCTCTTCATCGACCTGGACGGCTTCAAGGCGGTCAACGACTCCATCGGCCACCAGGCGGGTGACGAGCTGCTCATCCAGGCCGCCCGCCGCCTCCAGGAGTCCGTACGCGCCTCCGACACGGCCGCACGCCTCGGGGGCGACGAATTCGCCGCGCTCATCATCGGTGACGGCACCCGCGACCAGGCTGCCCGGGAGTGCCAGGTCCACGAGATCGCGGACCGGTTGCGCCTCACGCTCTCCCAGCCGTACCGGATCGGAACCGGAGAGGTGAGGGTGGCGGCCTCCATCGGAGTGGCCTTCGCCGAGCCCTCCATCACGCCCAAGGACCTCATGCGCAATGCCGACCTCGCCATGTACCGCGCCAAGGCGAGCGGCAAGGACCGGGTCGAGCTCTACGCCCCCCAGATGCAGGCCGACGTCGTCCGCCGCTCCGAGGTCGCGGCGCGGCTGCGCACGGCCCTCCGGGACGGCGAGTTCGCGCTGCTGCACCAGCCCGTGATCCATCTGGCCAGCGGTACCGTCGCGGCCGTCGCCGCCCAGGCGCGCTGGCGCTCCGCGCAGGGCATCCTCTTCACCCCCGCCGAATTCCTCCGTGTGGCCGAGGACAGCGACCGCGCCGCCGAACTCGGCGGCTGGCTGCTGGAGGAGGCTGTCGAGCAGGCCGCCGAGCGGGCCAGGGCCGGTCACCCCGTCCCGGTGTCCGTGCGTGTGTCGGCCGGACGGCTGCTCGACCGCTCACTGCCCTTCGGCACCGTGGAAGCGCTCCTCACCCGGCATGGGCTGCCTTCCGGTGCCCTCATGATCGAAGTGGCCGACAGTGACCCGCGGATCGCTTTCGACGACCTCGAGCAGCGCCTGGTCGCGCTGCGCCGGCTCGGCGTACGGATCGCGCTCGACGGCTTCGGCAGCGGCTATGCGGCGATCAACGCACTGCGCCGCCTGCCCATCGACGTACTGAAGCTGGACCGCGGCCTGGTCGAGGGTGTCGTGGAGTCCGCCCGGCTGCACAAGATCACCAGCGGGCTGCTGCGTATCGCCTGCGACCTCGGTATGCAGTCCGTGGCCGACGGTGTGGATCTGCCCGAGCAGGTGCGCGCGCTGCGGGCCATGGGATGTACGCATGGACAGGGGATGGCCTTCTCCGGGCCACTTGACGAATATCGGCTGCGGCGCGCCCTGATCCGTGGCAAGTTCCCTGTTCCAGGGGGTGGTCCCACCGCGCAGCCCGTTCTGGCGGGTGGCTCGATCCCGCTCCAGAGCCGCTCACATGGTGAGACGCCCGTCCCACCTACTTGACACCGTATGCGTGCCGGAGAGAGGGTCAATGCCATGCGCACCCGAATTCTCGTACTTGGAAAGCGCGTCGGCTGAAGCAGGGTCACTCATGGACACCTTGCAGACCGCACCGGCGCGCTCCCCTCGCTTGCCTCACGGCACGAGGGGTTTTTTGTTGCACCGGCACCACTCAAAACCCCACAAACAAGCCGCATAAACCCTCAGCTTCGAGAAGAGATTGCCGATGACCGAGCAGGCCACCGGGGCCCACCACCCGCAGCCGCGGGCCCGTAACGGCGGACCGTCCTCCGCCTCCGTTGAGCACCTCACGGGCGCGCAGTCCCTCATCCGCTCTCTCGAGGAAGTCGGGGCCGACACCGTATTCGGGCTCCCCGGCGGCTGCATCCTCCCGGCGTACGACCCGCTGATGGACTCCACCCGGGTCCGCCACATCCTGGTCCGCCACGAGCAGGGTGCCGGTCACGCGGCCACCGGTTACGCGCAGGCCACCGGCAAGGTCGGCGTCTGCATGGTCACCTCGGGCCCGGGTGCCACCAACCTGGTCACCCCGATCGCCGACGCGGCCATGGATTCCGTGCCCCTGGTCGCGATCACCGGCCAGGTGGCCTCCGCCGCCATCGGTACGGACGCCTTCCAGGAAGCCGACATCTGCGGCATCACGATGCCGATCACCAAGCACAACTTCCTGGTCACCCGCGCCGAAGACATCGCGCACACGATCGCCGAGGCCTTCCACATCGCCTCCACCGGCCGCCCGGGACCGGTCCTCGTCGACATCGCCAAGGACGCGCTGCAGGCGAAGACGACCTTCAGCTGGCCGCCGGCGATGGACCTGCCCGGCTACCGCCCGGTCACCAAGCCGCACGCCAAGCAGATCCGCGAGGCCGCCAAGCTCATCACCCAGGCCAAGCGCCCGGTGCTGTACGTCGGCGGCGGCGTCATGAAGGCCGGCGCGACCGCCGAGCTGAAGGTCCTGGCAGAGCTCACCGGGGCGCCCGTCACCACCACGCTGATGGCGCTCGGCTCCTTCCCCGACAGCCACCCGCTGCACGTGGGAATGCCCGGCATGCACGGTTCGGTCACCGCCGTCACCGCGCTGCAGAAGGCCGACCTGATCGTCGCGCTCGGGGCCAGGTTCGACGACCGTGTCACCGGCAAGCTGGACAGTTTCGCCCCGTTCGCGAAGATCGTCCACGCCGACATCGACCCGGCCGAGATCGGCAAGAACCGCGCCGCCGACGTGCCGATCGTGGGTGACGCCCGTGAGGTCATCGCCGATCTCGTCCAGGCGGTCCAGGCCGAGCACACCGAGGGCAACACCGGCGACTACACCGCCTGGTGGAAGGACCTCAACCGCTGGCGCGACACCTACCCGGTCGGCTACGACCTGCCGGAGGACGGCAGTCTCTCGCCGCAGCAGGTCATCCAGCGCATCGGGCAACTCGCCCCCGAAGGAACGATCTTCGCGGCGGGCGTCGGCCAGCACCAGATGTGGGCCTCGCACTTCATCGACTACGAGCAGCCCGCCACCTGGCTGAACTCCGGAGGCGCCGGAACGATGGGGTACGCGGTCCCGGCCGCCATGGGCGCCAAGGCCGGCATGCCGGACCGCACCGTCTGGGCGATCGACGGCGACGGCTGCTTCCAGATGACCAATCAGGAACTCACCACCTGCGCGCTCAACAACATCCCGATCAAGGTCGCCATCATCAACAACGGCGCCCTCGGGATGGTCCGCCAGTGGCAGACCCTCTTCTACAACCAGCGGTACTCCAACACCGTGCTGCACTCCGGCGCGGACACGGACGGCGCCCCGGCGAAGGGCACCCGCGTGCCGGACTTCGTCAAGCTGTCCGAGGCCATGGGCTGCTACGCGATCCGCTGCGAGGACCCGGCCGACCTGGACAAGGTCATCGCCGAGGCGAACGCGATCAACGACCGCCCGGTCGTCATCGACTTCATCGTCCACGAGGACGCCATGGTGTGGCCGATGGTCGCCGCCGGCACCTCCAACGACGAGGTCCTGGCAGCCCGCGGTGTCCGCCCCGACTTCGGCGACAACGAAGACGACTGAGAGACAGAGACAGAGAGAGACGACTCCATGTCCACCAAGCACACGCTCTCCGTCCTGGTCGAGAACAAGCCAGGTGTCCTCGCCCGGATCACGGCCCTGTTCTCCCGGCGCGGCTTCAACATCGACTCGCTCGCGGTCGGTACCACCGAGCATCCCAACATCTCCCGCATCACCATCGTGGTGAATGTCGAGGGCCTGCCCCTGGAACAGGTGACCAAGCAGCTCAACAAGCTGGTCAACGTCCTGAAGATCGTCGAACTCGAGCCCTCCGCTGCGATCCAGCGGGAGCTCGTCCTGGTGAAGGTCCGCGCCGACAACGAGACCCGCTCCCAGATCGTCGAGATCGTCCAGCTGTTCCGCGCCAAGACCGTCGACGTCTCCCCCGAGGCCGTCACGATCGAGGCGACCGGGGGCGCCGACAAGCTGGAGGCCATGCTCAAGATGCTGGAGCAGTTCGGCATCAAGGAGCTCGTCCAGTCCGGCACCATCGCCATAGGGCGCGGCGCGCGCTCGATCACCGACCGTTCTCTGCGCGCGCTCGACCGCTCGGCGTAATCATTCAGGGGCTGCCTCGCCGCTCGCATGGCGAGACCCGACAACGTATCTGACGCACCCCGCCGTACGGTGGGACGCAACACCTGCACACCAAGGAGAAGACCCAGTGGCCGAGCTGTTCTACGACGACGATGCCGACCTGTCCATCATCCAGGGCCGTAAGGTCGCGGTCCTCGGTTACGGCAGCCAGGGCCACGCCCACGCGCTGTCGCTGCGCGACTCGGGTGTCGACGTCCGAGTCGGTCTGCACGAGGGTTCGAAGTCCAAGGCCAAGGCCGAGGAGCAGGGCCTGCGTGTGGTGACCCCGGCCGAGGCGTCCGCCGAGGCCGACGTCATCATGATCCTCGTCCCGGACCCGATCCAGGCCCAGGTCTACGAGGAGTCCGTCAAGGACAACCTCAAGGACGGCGACGCGCTGTTCTTCGGCCACGGTCTGAACATCCGCTTCGACTTCATCAAGCCGCCGGCCGGCGTCGACGTCTGTATGGTCGCCCCGAAGGGCCCGGGTCACCTGGTCCGCCGCCAGTACGAGGAAGGCCGCGGCGTCCCGTGCATCGTGGCCGTCGAGCAGGATGCCACCGGCAAGGGCCTGGAGCTCGCCCTCTCCTACGCGAAGGGCATCGGCGGCACCCGCGCCGGCGTCATCAAGACGACCTTCACCGAGGAGACCGAGACCGACCTCTTCGGCGAGCAGGCCGTCCTCTGCGGTGGCACCGCCGCCCTGGTCAAGGCCGGTTTCGAGACGCTGACCGAGGCCGGCTACCAGCCGGAGATCGCGTACTTCGAGTGCCTGCACGAGCTGAAGCTCATCGTGGACCTGATGTACGAGGGCGGCCTCGAGAAGATGCGCTGGTCCATCTCGGAGACCGCCGAGTGGGGCGACTACGTCACCGGCCCGCGCATCATCACGGACGCCACCAAGGCCGAGATGAAGAAGGTCCTCACCGAGATCCAGGACGGCACCTTCGCCAAGGCCTGGATGGCGGAGTACCACAACGGTCTCCCCAAGTACAACGAGTACAAGAAGGCCGACAGCGACCACCTGCTGGAGACCACCGGCAAGGAGCTGCGCAAGCTCATGAGCTGGGTCGACAACGAGGCCTGAGCCTCTTGGCCGAGGGGCGGGTCCGCACGGGCCCGCCCCTCGGCGCACGGTCTGTCCCACGCCCGTGTCACTGCGGGGGAGGGGCGGTGGCAGGAGACGGCACCGTACGTCTGTACAGGCCGTCCACCTCGTGCGGGTGATCCTTCCACCGGGGCGCAGATCGCGTCCGGCCGCATGACTACACTTCTCAACACATACACGCGTCAGGGCCCACAGTGTCGTGCGTCTTCCACGCGGCTAGCCCCTCCACCGCCTGCGGCCGTCGGGACGGCCGTCCGCACTGGACTTGTGAGGACACACGTGAGCTCGAAACCTGTCGTACTCATTGCTGAAGAGCTGTCGCCCGCCACGGTCGACGCTCTGGGTCCGGATTTCGAGATCCGGCACTGCAACGGCGCGGACCGCGCCGAACTCCTCCCCGCGATCGCCGATGTCGACGCGATCCTGGTGCGCTCCGCCACCAAGGTCGACGCCGAGGCCATCGCCGCCGCGAAGAAGCTCAGGGTCGTCGCCCGCGCGGGCGTCGGTCTGGACAACGTCGACGTCTCCTCGGCCACCAAGGCCGGCGTGATGGTCGTCAACGCGCCGACGTCCAACATCGTCACGGCCGCCGAGCTCGCCTGCGGCCTGCTCGTAGCCACCGCGCGCAACATCCCGCAGGCCAACACCGCCCTGAAGAACGGCGAGTGGAAGCGTTCGAAGTACACGGGCGTCGAGCTCAGCGAGAAGGTTCTCGGCGTCGTGGGCCTCGGCCGCATCGGCGTGCTCGTCGCGCAGCGCATGTCCGCGTTCGGTATGAAGATCGTCGCGTACGACCCCTACGTGCAGCCCGCGCGCGCCGCGCAGATGGGCGTCAAGCTCCTCTCCCTGGACGAGCTGCTCGAGGTCGCCGACTTCATCACGGTGCACCTCCCCAAGACCCCTGAGACGCTCGGCCTCATCGGCGACGACGCGCTGCACAAGGTGAAGCCCTCGGTGCGGATCGTCAACGCCGCGCGCGGCGGCATCGTCGACGAGGAGGCGCTCGCCTCCGCACTCAAGGAGGGCCGGGTCGCCGGCGCCGGTCTGGACGTGTACACGAAGGAGCCCTGCACGGACTCCCCGCTGTTCCAGTTCGACCAGGTCGTCTGCACCCCGCACCTCGGCGCTTCCACCGACGAGGCGCAGGAGAAGGCGGGCATCGCCGTCGCCAAGTCCGTCCGCCTCGCGCTCGCCGGTGAGCTCGTGCCGGACGCGGTCAACGTCCAGGGCGGCGTGATCGCCGAGGACGTACGTCCCGGGCTGCCGCTCGCCGAGAAGCTCGGCCGTATCTTCACCGCCCTCGCGGGCGAGGTCGCGGCCCGCCTCGACGTCGAGGTCTACGGCGAGATCACCCAGCACGACGTGAAGGTGCTCGAACTCTCCGCGCTCAAGGGTGTGTTCGAGGACGTCGTCGACGAGACGGTGTCGTACGTCAACGCCCCGCTCTTCGCCCAGGAGCGCGGTGTCGAGGTCCGCCTCACCACCAGCTCCGAGTCGCCGGACCACCGCAACGTGGTGACCGTCCGCGGCACGCTGTCCAGCGGCGAGGAGGTCGCGGTCTCCGGCACGCTGGCCGGCCCCAAGCACCTCCAGAAGATCGTCGCCATCGGTGAGCACGACGTGGACCTGGCGCTCGCCGACCACATGGTCGTCCTGCGGTACGAGGACCGTCCCGGCGTCGTCGGCGCGGTCGGCAAGATCCTCGGCGAGGCAGGCCTGAACATCGCGGGCATGCAGGTCTCGCGGGCGGCCGTGGGCGGCGAGGCGCTCGTCGTCCTCACCGTCGACGACGACGTCCCGCAGTCGGTCCTGACCGAGATCGCGGACGAGATCGGCGCCGCCTCGGCCCGTTCGGTGAACCTCACCGACTGACCACCGGCAGAACAGCAGCAACCGCACCCGGCAGGCAGACGACCGTCTGCCTGCCGGGTGCGGTGCTGTCCGGACCCCGGTCACGGGAACCGTCCTACAGCCGCGCGGCCTTCAGCGACATGTGCAGCAGCAGCCGGTCCTCGCCGTCGTTCAGGTCGAGCCCGGTGAGCTCCTGGACCCGGGCGAGGCGGTAGTAGAGCGTCTGGCGGTGGATGCCCAACTCGGCTGCCGTCCGGCTCGCCTGGCCCGCGCAGTCGAGGAACACCTCGGCGGTGCGGGCCAGTTCCGCGTGCGGCGGGCTCAGCAGGGTGCGGACCGTGTGGTCCGGGGCGGTGTCCTGGCCGAGGGGCAGCGAGGCCAGCAGCCGGTACGGGCCGATGGCCCGCCAGTCGGCGACGGGACCGAAGCGGGATTCCACCGAGGCCGCGCGGGCCGCGGACAGGGCCTCGTGCCAGGAGTCGGCCAGCTCCGCCAGACCTCGGCGGGCGACCGCGATCCCGCCCGTGGCGGTGGTCCCAGCGGTGGCGCGCAGGCGGTCCGCGGCCGTCGTCGCAGGGTCCAGGGTGTCGGGGGAGCGCAGCCGTACCAGCGCGGCCAGCGACAGAGTGCCCGCCACGGCGACCGTGGCGAGGGCCGCCGCCGAAGGCACCGTCCGGACCGAGGGCGCCTCGTCCGGCCACGGAGTCACGCACACCACGGTGTGCAGCCCTTCCGCGTCCGGGCCCAGCGCCTCGTGCAGCGCCGCCACCGCCATGTCGCGCTGCCATCCCCGCCCGGCCGCGAGCACCGCGCCGAACTCCCGGGACAGGTCGGCGCCCGCCCGCGCCTCGTCGGAGAGCAGCCCCCCGATCCGGGCCGCCGCGTCCATCGCCGCGGTCAGCTGGTCGGAGGTCGGGCGGGCGTCGGCGTCGAGCAGCCACACGTATCCGAGTACGACACCCCGATGGCGTACCGGAAGGCAGATCCGGTCCCGGAACACTCCGGCCTCCGGGGCGGCCGGAATGCGGACCGGGCCGGTCGCGCGTGCGATGCCGAAGCCTTCGAACCAGGCCCGGACCGCGGGAGTGGAGCGCCGGGTGAGGATCGAGCGCGTACGGACGGGGTCCATCGCCGTGTCGTCGTCGCTGTCGTGGGCCCCGAAGGCGATGAGGACGAAGTCCCGGTTCTCCAGGATCGCGGGGGCGCCGAGCAGCGCGGAGATCTCGTCGACCAGCTCCTGGTAATCGCCCTTCACCCGGCCAGTCTCGCATCTCTTCAGACATATGTCTGAAGGAGTGGCCACGGATGCGTGACAGGTGTCGATGGCACACGATCGGAAGGATCCCTAGATTTCACGGTGGTTCTCCGTGCCGTCCCGGTCTGTTCGTATGCGTACCGGTACGGCCCTCGTTCGTATATTCCGTGGAGGTGCCCCGTGCTGGGTCCCGTGATTCTCGCCGCGTCCCGCAGCGACAAGATGCGTCGTTTCATCTCGGCAGCCCCTGGCACCAAGCAGGTCGTCGCCCGGTTCATCGCCGGCGAGGCCGTCGACCAGGTCGTCCAGGTCGTCCAGGACTCGGCCGACCACGGCCTCGAGGTCACCCTGGACGTCGTGGGTGAGGACATCACCACCCCCGAGCAGGCCGCCGCCGCGCGCGATGCCTACCTGGAGCTGATCGGCCGGCTCGAGCAGCTCGGGCTCGGCACCCGGGCCGAGATGTCGGTCAAGCTGTCGATGTTCGGCCAGTCCCTCGACGGCGGCCACGAGCTGGCGCTCGCCAACATCCGGCCGGTCGTCGAGGCCGCTGCCGCGATCGGCACCACGGTCACGCTGGACGCCGAGGACCACACCACCCTCGACTCGATGTTCGCCATCCACGAGGAGCTGCGGAAGGACTTCCCGCAGACCGGCTGCGTGATCCAGGCCTACCTGTTCCGCACCGAGGACGACGCCCGCCGCCTCGCCGACGCCGGCAGCCGGGTCCGCCTGGTGAAGGGCGCGTACAAGGAGCCCGCCTCCGTCGCGTACCAGCAGAAGCCTGAGATCGACAAGGCGTTCGTCCGGATCCTGAAGATCCTCATGGTGGGCGACGGCTACCCGATGATCGGCTCCCACGACCCGCGTCTCATCGCCATCGGCCAGGAGCTCGCCCGCCAGGCCGGGCGCAAACTGGACGAGTACGAGTTCCAGATGCTGTACGGCATCCGCAGCGACGAGCAGATCCGGCTCGCGGCCGCGGGCCACCGGATGCGTGTCTACACGGCGTACGGCACCGACTGGTACGGCTACTTCATGCGCCGCCTCGCGGAGAAGCCGGCCAACCTGCTGTTCTTCGCCCGCTCCATCCTCACCAAGGGCTGAACCAAGGGCTGACCTGCCCGGCCGACCATCCACCCCAACCAAGGAGACAAGGCACTCATGGACGCTGTCACCCAGGTCCCCGCGCCGGTCAACGAGCCGGTCCACTCCTACGCCCCGGGTTCCCCCGAGCGGGCCCGCCTCGAGGTGAAGCTCAAGGAGCTCGCCGAGAACCCCATCGACCTGCCGATGACCATCGGCGGCGAGAAGCGGATGGGTGGCGGCGAGCGCTTCGACGTCGTACAGCCGCACAACCACAAGGCCGTCATCGGCACCTTCGCCGGCGCCACCGAGCAGGACGCCCAGGACGCGATCGACGCCGCCCTCGCCGCCGCCCCGGCCTGGCGCGCGATGTCCTTCGACGACCGCGCCGCGATCATCCTGCGCGCCGCCGAGCTGCTGTCCGGCCCCTGGCGCGAGACGCTGGCCGCGTCCACGATGCTCGGCCAGTCCAAGACCGCCCAGCAGGCCGAGATCGACTGCCCCTGTGAGCTCGTCGACTTCTGGCGCTTCAACGTGCACTACGCCCGCCAGATCCTCGCCGAGCAGCCCCCGGCGAACTCTCCCGGCGTGTGGAACCGCATGGACCACCGCCCGCTCGAGGGCTTCGTCTACGCGATCACCCCCTTCAACTTCACCGCCATCGCGGGCAACCTGCCCACCGCGCCCGCCCTCATGGGCAACGTCGTCGTGTGGAAGCCGTCCCCGACGCAGACCCACGCCGCCGTGCTGCTGATGCAGCTCCTGGAAGAAGCGGGTCTGCCCAAGGGCGTCATCAACCTGGTCACGGGCGACGGCAAGGCCGTCTCCGAGGTGGCGCTGAACCACCGCGACCTGGCCGGCATCCACTTCACGGGCTCGACCCCGACCTTCCAGCACCTGTGGAAGACGGTCGGCAACAACATCGCCAACTACCGCACCTACCCGCGGCTCGTCGGCGAGACCGGTGGCAAGGACTTCGTCGTCGCGCACCCGAGCGCCGACCGTGCCGTCCTGAAGACCGCGCTGACCCGTGGCTCCTTCGAGTACCAGGGCCAGAAGTGCTCGGCGTCCTCCCGTGCGTACGTCCCGGCCTCCATCTGGAACTCCGGTTTCAAGGAGGAGTTCGCGGCCGAGGTCGACTCCATCACCCAGGGTGACGTCACCGACCTGTCGCACTTCATCGGTGCCGTCATCGACGAGCGCTCGTTCGCGAAGAACAAGGCCGCGATCGACCGCGCGAAGGCCGACCCGACCTGCACGATCGTCGCGGGCGGTACGTACGACGACTCCGTCGGCTACTTCGTCCGCCCGACCGTCATCGCGTGCGACGACCCGGCCAACGAGGTCTTCACGACCGAGTACTTCGGCCCGATCCTCGCGGTGCACGTCTACGAGGACGAGAAGTACGACGCCATGCTGGAGCAGATGGAGTCGGTCTCCGACTACGCGCTGACCGGCGCGGTCATCTCGAACGACCGGGCGGCCGCCGCGTACACGATGGACAAGCTCCGCTACGCCGCCGGCAACTTCTACATCAACGACAAGTCGACCGGAGCCGTCGTCGGCCAGCAGCCCTTCGGTGGCGGCCGTGCCTCGGGCACCAACGACAAGGCGGGCGCCCCGCAGAACCTGCAGCGCTGGACGCTGACCCGCGCCATCAAGGAGACGCTGGTCCCGCCGACCGACTACACCTACCCCCACCAGGGCTGACGCCCCCCGGGGCGCGCACTGCCGCGCCCCGCCCCGTACACCGCCTCCCGACCGGCCCCCCTGCCGGCCGGGAGGCGGTTTCCATTTCCCCCGGCGACCTGGGTCTCAGTCCTTCACGGTGAAGCCCGCCCGCAGCAGCGCGTCCTCGCGCGAGGACGGGCCGACGAGCAGTTCGAAGTCGCCCGGCTCGACGACGCGGGCGCCCTCGGCGTCCACGAGCGTGCACGCGGCGACGGGCAGCTCGAGAAGGATCTCGCGCGTTTCGCCCGGGGCCAGGTCCACCTGCCGGTACGCCTTCAGTTCCTTCTCGGCCCAGGTCACCGAGGTCACCGTGTCGCTCACGTACACCTGCACGGTCTCCCGCACGGGCCGGTCACCGGTGTTGCCGACCGTGACCCGGGCCTGCACCGTGTCGGACGCGCCGACGCTCGTCGTGAGCACCTCCAGATCCGCGTACGTGACGGTCGTGTAGCTCAGGCCCTCGCCGAACACGAACTCGGGACTCTGGGTGAGGTCGGCGTACCGCGTGCCGTGCTGGCCGCGGATCTGGTTGTAGTACGTCGGCTGCTGGCCCGCATGCCGGGCGAAGGAGACCGGCAGCCGCCCCGAAGGCTCGATGAGGCCGAGCACCAGCTCGGCCACGGCCCGGCCGCCCTGCATGCCCGGGTTGAAGGCGTGCACGATCGCCGCAGCACCGAGGGCCGACGGCGGAAGCACCAGCGGCTTGGAACTGATCACGACGACGACCAGCGGCTTGCCGGTCGCGGCGAGGGCGTCGAGCAGCGCGACCTGGTCGCCGACCAGCTCCAGGGTCGCGGTCGAGCGCCCCTCGCCGACCAGTTCGATGCGGTCGCCCACGACCGCGACGACGTGGTCGGCCGCCTCGGCGGCGGCCACCGCCTCGGCGACGAGGGCGGCACAGGGTTCCGCCGGGACGACGACATGGGGCCGGGGCTGTCCGTCGGGGAAGAACTCCCCGTCCGGGTCGGGACCCACGGTGAGGATCTCGGCGCCCCGGGCGTACGAGACGGTCCAGCTCTCGGGGGCGTGCTCGCGGAATCCGTCGAGCACCGTACGGATCATTCCGCGCGGATGGCCGTCCGGCAGCCAGTCCGCCTGGCCCGAGGAGCCCGCCCAGTCGCCGAGCTGCGTCTGCGCGTCGTCGGCGTTGGGCCCGATCACGGCGACCGTGCGCGGAGCCGAGCCGGGGGCGGCGAGAGCGCGGCCGTCCGGGCCCGGCTCGAAGCCGCCGGCCAGCGGCAGGGTGCCGTCGTTGGTGAGCAGGACCAGTGAGCGGCGGGCGGCTTCCAGGTTCAGCTCGGCGTGCTCGGCGCTGCCGATGACCGCGGCCTGCCGGTCGGCGTCGGGGTGGCGCGGGTTCTCGAAGAGGCCGAGCTCGAACTTCAGCGTCAGGACGCGCCGGACCGCCGCATCGATCTCCGCCTCGTCGAGGGTGCCCCGGGCGACCGCCTCCTGCGCACCCTCGAAGAACTTCGGCGTCGCCATCACCATGTCGTTGCCGGCGCGGACCGCGGCGGCGGAGGCCTGGGCGTAGTCGGCGTGGATCCGCTGCTCCCACACCATGCGGCCGACGTTGTCCCAGTCGGTCACCAGGGTGCCGGTGTAGCCCCACTCGCCGCGCAGCACCTCGTTCAGCAGCCAGTTGTTCACCGTGACCGGCACACCGTCCATGGACTGGTAGCCGAGCATGAACGTGCGGCACCCCTCGCGGGCGACCCGCTCGAACGGGGGGAGGAACCAGGCGCGCAGCTTGCGTCGCGAGATGTCCGCCTCGCTCGCGTCACGGCCGCCCTGCGTCTCGGAGTAGCCCGCGAAGTGCTTGGCGCAGGCGAGGATCGCCGTCGGGTCGGTGAGGCCCTCGCCCTGGTAGCCGCGCACCATCGCCGAGGCGAGCTCGCCGATGAGGAAGGGGTCCTCGCCGAAGGTCTCGCTGACCCGGCCCCAGCGCAGATCGCGCGTGATGCAGAGCACGGGGGAGAACGTCCAGTGGACCCCGCTCGCCGCGACCTCCACGGCGGTCGCCCTGGCGATGCGCTGTACGAGCTCCGGGTCCCACGTCGCGGCCATGCCGAGCTGGGTCGGATAGATCGTGGCCCCCTCCCAGAAGGAGTGCCCGTGGATGCAGTCCTCGGCGACCAGCAGGGGGATGCGCAGCCGGGTGCGCTCGGTGAGCGCGGCCGCTTCGAGGACGCGGTCGGGCGATGCGTGGAGGATCGAACCCGCGTGCAGGTCCTCGATGAGGTGCCGCACCCCGTCCTTGGCGTTCAGCTGGAGCATCTGGCCGGTCTTCTCCGCCAGCGTCATGCGGCCGAGAAGGTCACCGACCCGCTCCGCGACGGACAGCGCGGGGTCGAGGTAGGGCGGGGTGGGTGTGGGGGACACGAGGGGGTCCTTTCGCGACGCGGTTCGGGTTCACCATAGAGTGAATACCGACCACCTGGTAAGTAACTTCAGGTGTGCGCATCCGATCGTCGATTCCGGCCGCCCGAAACCGGCCGCAGGGGCCGGGGAGGTGGCAGGTGACCGCTGAAGTGCGGCGTGGTTACGCGAAAGGCCGCGCGAAGCGGCGCGAGATCCTCGACCAGGCCATGTCCCTGTTCGGCGAGGCCGGGTACCGGGGGGCGTCGCTGCGGGTCATCGCGACCCGGTGCGGAATCTCGCACACCGGTCTGATGCACCACTTCCCGACCAAGGAGTACCTGCTGCTCGCGGTCCTCGAACACCGCGACGAAGTGGACGGCGAGTGGCTCTCGTCGTCCGCGGCCACCGGCGTCGACCGGCTCCGCAGGTTCGTCGATCTGGCGGAGCTGAACGCCACGCGCCGCGGGATCGTCGAGCTGTTCACGGTGGTCTCCGCGGAGGCGACCTCGGCCGAGCACCCGGCCCACGGCTACTTCGAACGGCGGTACAGGGACTCGGTGTCGGGGGCGGAGGACGCCTACGCCCAGGTGCGCAGGGAGGGTGCCCTGCGCGAGGGCATCGACCCCGCGGCGGCCGGGCAGCAGCTGATCGCCCTGATGGACGGGCTCCAGGTGCAGTGGCTCCTGGCCGACGGCGGCACGGACATGGCGGACGTCCTGCGCACCCATGTCCGGGCGCAGCTGACCGTGCCCTTCTGAGGCCGCCCGCAGGGGCGCACGTAGCACGTTCCGCTCGTGCGCCCGTCTCAGATAGTAGGAAGTCCGAGTATCTGTAGAGACAGATGGGCCGGGCTGTCCTAACTTTGTAGGAGCCGAACGACTCGCACGATCCAGCGACTGGCGGTCGCGAGCACGTGCCCCGAAGCAGGCAACCCCTGCGGCACCTCTCCCCGCCCCTTCCGGCGCCTCGAAATCCTGATCTCGACATCGCATTTTCCCGAAGTCCCGATCTCGAAATCCACGCGATCTCAAGGAGTCGATCCACCATGGCCACGACCACTGCCCGCCGCGTCCGCCGCACCTCCCGCCCGGCCGACTCGGACCGGAAGAACGCCGCCGCCGCTCTGCAGCGGGCCCTCGACCGCCGTGACAACGGCGGATCCACGGGCCACTGACGGCCCCGGGCCCACCCTCCGTCCCGTGCTCGGTGCACGACCGCGCCATCCGTGCGAGGCGTCCGTATCGTGGACAACGGATGTCATTGGGTGGGACGGAGGGCTAGGGTGGCGTTATGTCTCGCAGCCTCAATCTCGCAGTGATCCCCGGCGACGGTATCGGCCAGGAGGTCGTCACCCAGGGCCTCAAGGTCCTCAACGCTGTTCTCCCGCAGGATGTGAAGCTGGAGACCAAGGAGTACGACCTCGGCGCCCAGCGCTGGCACCGCACCGGTGAAACCCTCCCGGACGCGGAGCTGGAGGCCCTCAAGGGTCACGACGCCATCCTGCTCGGCGCCATCGGAGACCCGTCCGTGCCGTCGGGCGTACTGGAGCGCGGGCTGCTGCTGAAACTGCGCTTCGAGTTCGACCACTACATCAACCTGCGGCCGTCGAAGCTCTTCCCGAACACCGCGACGCCGCTGGCCGGCCGCCCCGAGATCGACTTCGTCGTCGTCCGCGAGGGCACCGAGGGTCCGTACACGGGCAACGGCGGTTCCCTGCGCACCGGTACGGAGCACGAGGTCGCCACCGAGGTCAGTGTCAACACGGCCTACGGCGTCGAGCGCGTCGTCCGGGACGCCTTCGCGCGTGCCGCCGCCCGCCCGCGCAAGAAGCTGACGCTGGTCCACAAGAACAACGTCCTCGTGTACGCCGGCCACCTGTGGAAGAACACCTTCGACAAGGTCGCGGCCGAGTACCCCGAGATCACCACCGACTACCTGCACGTCGACGCCGCGACGATCTTCTTCGTCACCCAGCCGGAGCGCTTCGACGTCATCGTCACCGACAACCTCTTCGGTGACATCCTCACCGACCTCGCCGCAGCCGTTACCGGCGGTATCGGCCTGGCCGCGTCCGGAAACATCAACCCGACGGGCGCGTTCCCGTCGATGTTCGAGCCGGTCCACGGCACTGCCCCCGACATCGCGGGGCAGGGCAAGGCCGACCCGACCGCCACGATCCTGTCCGTCGCCCTCCTGCTGCGCCACCTCGGCCACGAGGCCGAGGCCGTGCGCATCGAGGAGGCCGTCTCCGCCGACCTCGCGGAGCGCGACGGGAAGACGGCGCGCACCACCGACGAGATCGGTGACGCGCTCGCGGCACGCGTAGCGAGCTGACCCGGCGCCTCCACTTCGAAGCCGCCGGGTCGCATCCGCACCCGTCGGCTTCACCTTGCGGTCACCGGGTGCCACCATCGACCCCCGGACCGCAATCACGTCACCGCAAGCGCCTCATTTCGTGCACGGCCACCCGCGAGAGATAATCGAACGCGGGGCCGCGGCTTGCGGGAGAGCTCGGACGTCCTACAACCTGTCCGACGTGTCGGACGGGGAGCGGGCGTGAGCGCGGTCCATCACACACAAGACCGGTGAAGGACACGCACTCATGACGACGCCCACGATCGAGCTCAAGCCCTCCTCGAACCCGCTGTCCGACGCGGAGCGCGAGGCGATCCTGGCCAGCCCCGGATTCGGCCGCCACTTCACCGATCACATGGTGACGATCAGCTGGACCGAGGGCCGCGGCTGGCACGACGCCCAGCTGGTCCCGTACGGACCGCTGTCGATCGACCCCGCGAACATGACCCTGCACTACGCGCAGGAGATCTTCGAGGGTCTCAAGGCCTACCGCCAGAGCGACGGTACGGTCGCCACGTTCCGCCCTGAGGCCAACGCCGCGCGCTTCCAGCGGTCCGCCGCCCGGCTCGCCATGCCCGAACTGCCGGCCGAGACGTTCATCGCGGCGTGCGACGCCCTGGTCCAGCAGGACAAGGACTGGGTTCCGGCGCACGGCGGCGAGGAGTCCCTCTACCTGCGTCCGTTCATGATCGCTTCCGAGGTCGGTCTGGGTGTGAGGCCCGCCAACTCGTACCTCTTCCTCGTCATCGCCTCACCCGCCGGCGCCTACTTCCCCGGTGGCGTGAAGCCGGTCTCCATCTGGCTCTCCCAGGACCGGGTGCGTGCCGTCCCCGGCGGCATGGGCGACGCCAAGACCGGCGGCAACTACGCCGCCTCCCTCCTCGCCCAGGCCGAGGCCGCCGCGAAGGGCTGCGACCAGGTCGCCTACCTCGACGCCGTCGAGCACACGTGGGTCGAGGAACTGGGCGGCATGAACCTCTACTTCGTGTACGACCAGGAGGACGGCGGCAAGCGGATCGTCACCCCCTCCCTCACCGGCTCGCTGCTCGCCGGCGTCACCCGTGACTCGCTGCTCACCGTCGCCCGGGACCTCGGGTACGCCTCCGAGGAGGGCCGCGTCTCCATCGACCAGTGGCGGGACGACACCGCGAACGGCACCCTGACCGAGGTGTTCGCCTGCGGTACCGCCGCCGTCATCACGCCCGTCGGCACCGTGAAGTCCGCGGACGGCGAGTGGGTCCAGGGCGACGGCACGCCCGGTGAGGTCACCCTCAGACTCCGCGAGCGCCTCCTGGACATCCAGCGCGGCATCGCCGAGGACACCCACGGCTGGATGCACCCCCTCGGCTAGAGCGCCTGTACGCACGAGTGGCCGCGCCCCGCACCGGGTGCGGCCACTCGTGCGTTCCGCCTCGCACCGGGCGGCTTCGGCGATCCGCTCGGCCGTCCCGTACGGGGTGAGGGCGCCCCGTACCCGCCCGGTGCGGCGGACATCACGACCGCATCCTGAGACGGGGCGGGGCGCGAACGAGGTGCTGTGCAAGACTGCGTGCGTGTCCTCGTTCGCCATGATTATCGGCAGCAGGCGCGCCGGTCCGCAGTGACCGTCCCGTACCACCTCGTACGGCACGGCCATCGTGCCCCAGACCCGCGCGCAGACCTCTCGCACCCGCGAGGGGTTTTTTCGTTTTCCGGCCCCCACCACGGCCGGGGCGAGGCACGCGAGATGATGGGGGCAAGTGGAGCCGATTCGTCCGGATCCGCTCACCCGACAGGAGTCAGACAGCATGACCACCAAGGCCACGGCCTCCGACGACAGCTTCCATGTCTTCGACACCACCCTGCGCGACGGTGCACAGCGTGAAGGCATCAACCTGACGGTCGCGGACAAGCTGACCATCGCCCGGCATCTGGACGACTTCGGTGTGGGCTTCATCGAGGGCGGGTGGCCGGGTGCCAACCCCCGCGACACCGAGTTCTTCGCCCGCGCGCAGCAGGAGATCGAGTTCCAGCACGCCCAGCTCGTCGCCTTCGGCGCCACCCGCAGAGCGGGCGGCAAGGCCGCCGAGGACCCCCAGGTCCAGGCGCTCCTCGCATCGGGCGCCCCGGTGATCACGCTGGTCGCCAAGTCCCACGACCGCCATGTGGAACTGGCTTTGCGCACCACCCTCGAAGAGAACCTGGAGATGGTCCGCGACACCGTCTCCCACCTCCGCGAACAGGGCCGCCGGGTCTTCGTCGACTGCGAGCACTTCTTCGACGGCTACCGCGCCAACCCCGAGTACGCCAAGTCGGTCGTGCGTACCGCCTACGAGGCCGGCGCCGACGTGGTCATCCTCTGCGACACCAACGGCGGCATGCTCCCCGCGCAGGTCCAGGCGGTCGTCGCCACCGTCCTCGCCGACACCGGCGCCCGCCTCGGCATCCACGCCCAGGACGACACCGGCTGCGCCGTCGCCAACACCCTTGCCGCCGTGGACGCGGGCGCCACCCACGTCCAGTGCACCGCCAACGGCTACGGCGAGCGGGTCGGCAACGCCAACCTCTTCCCCGTCGTGGCCGCGCTGGAACTCAAGTACGGCAAGACCGTCCTGCCCGCGGGCGCGCTCGCCGACATGACCCGCATCTCGCACGCCATCGCCGAGGTCGTCAACCTCACCCCGTCCACCCACCAGCCCTATGTGGGTGTCTCGGCCTTCGCGCACAAGGCCGGACTGCACGCCTCCGCGATCAAGGTCGACCCGGACCTGTACCAGCACATCGATCCGGAACTCGTCGGCAACACCATGCGGATGCTCGTCTCCGACATGGCGGGCCGCGCGTCCATCGAGCTCAAGGGCAAGGAGCTCGGGATCGACCTGGGCGACGACCGCGCGCTCGTCGGACGGGTCGTCGAGCGGGTCAAGGAGCGCGAACTCAAGGGCTACACCTACGAGGCGGCCGACGCGTCCTTCGAGCTGCTGCTGCGTGCGGAGGTCGAAGGCAGGCCCCGCCGGTACTTCCGTGTCGAGTCCTGGCGGGCGATCGTCGAGGACCGGCCCGACGGCACCCACGCCAACGAGGCGACCGTGAAGCTCTGGGCGAAGGGCGAGCGGATCGTCGCCACGGCCGAGGGCAACGGCCCCGTCAACGCCCTGGACCGGGCACTGCGCGTCGGTCTGGAGCGGATCTACCCGCAGCTGGCCAAGCTGGAACTGGTCGACTACAAGGTCCGCATCCTGGAGGGCCGCACCGGCACCGAATCCACCACCCGGGTGCTGATCACCACGGGCGACGGATCCGGTGACTGGGCGACGGTCGGCGTGGCCGAGAACGTCATCGCCGCGTCCTGGCAGGCCCTGGAGGACGCGTACACCTACGGCCTGCTGCGGGCCGGCGTCGAGCCCACCGACTAGCGGGAGCCCCCTACTGGAGCCGCCACTTCTGGTTGGCGGCTCCGGTGCAGGTCCAGATCTGGGTGACGGCGCCGTTCGCCGAGGACTGGCCGGTCACGTCGAGGCACTTGTCCGCGGCCGTGTTGACGACGTCCCCGGTCGAGGAGTTGTACGTCCAGCGCTGCGCTCCCGACCCGTTGCAGGTGTACAGCTGGACCTTTGCTCCGTCGGTCGTCGCCCCCGAGGTCACGTCCAGGCAGGCGCCCAGGACCTTGATGGAACCGTCGCCCGAGACCGTCCAGCGCTGGTTGGCCGCGCCCGTGCAGTCCCAGATCTGGACGGGCGTGCCGTTCGCCCCGGTGTTGCCGGTGGCGTCCAGGCACTTGCCTCCGATGCCGGCGAGGGCTCCCGAGCTTCCGGAGGAGCCGGACTGGGTGCCCGCCCAGGTGAACGTCGCCGAGGTGCGGCCGGGCAGCGAGTAGGTGAACCTCTGCCCGCCCCAGTTGACCGTGACCTGCTGCGCCGACGTCGAACCGTTGTAGGCGATCAGGGCCTTGGAGCCGTCCGGGTTGCGCCAGGCCACGTTGGGCACGGTGGAGCTCGCGGTGGAGGAGATGCGGGCGGCGCCCGGCCGGACGTACTTCGTCAGGTGGCCCATCGTGTAGTACTCGACGGTGTAGTCGACCTGGCCGTGCCTGCCGTCCCCGTTGTGCACGGTGACCAGACCGTCGCAGGTGCCGCAACCGCCGTTGTGCGGGCCGCGGTTCTGGTCCACGGCGAGCGACCACTTGGTCACCGACTTCGCCCAGTTGCGGGTGTAGTCGATGATGTTGAGCATGTCCTCGCGCTGCTGGTCGGCGATCCAGGTGCCGCCCGAGTGCTCGGTCTGGAAGGCGTCCAGCCCCGGGTACTGGTTGTGCACGGCGGTCTGCTTCGCGATGTCTCCGCCGTAGCCGTGCCAGGCGATCCCACCGAAGTTGGGGTGGCTGCGCACCGCGGCATCGTCGACCGTCGGAGCGGCGTACGCGTCGTAGCTGTCCCAGTTCCAGTCGTGGGCCAGCACCTTGGTGGCGAGGCCGGCGGACTGGAGCCCCGGCAGCAGCTCACTCTTGGTGAAGTACGCGAGCCCTGAGCCGTTCCAGCTCATCGAGGGGTAGCCGGAGCAGCACGTCGGCTCGTTCTGCGCGGTGACGTAGTCGACGGGGACGCCCTGGGCACGGTAGGCCTGGAGGTACTTCACGAAGTAGTCGGCGTATGCGCCGTAGTTCTCGGCCTTCAGCCAGCCCCCGTTCAGCTGACCGTTGTCCTTCATCCAGGCCGGCGCGGTCCACGGGGAGGCGACCGTCGTGAGGGCCGGGTTGAGCTGCTTGGCCTGCTTGGTGAGCGGCAGCACGTCCTGCAGATCGTGTGCGATCGAGAAGTTGGCGAGATTCGGGTCCGTCTGCCCGGCCGGCATGTCGTCGTACGTGTACCCGAAGCGCGCGAGGTCGGAACCGCCCATCGGATTGCGTACGAACGAGAGTCCGATGCCGTCCGTGGGGGAGAACAGCTTCTTCATCGTCTCGTCGCGGGTCGCCTGACTGAGCGCGCCGCTGCCCTTCAGCAGCCACGCCGCCGTGTCCGTGAACGAGGCGCCGCCGCCGGTGAAGGTCTGGTACCGGGTGTTCTCGTCGACCGTGATGTTCGTGCCCGAGCCACCGTTGCCCGTGCCGAAGGCGACCGGTGTCTGTGCCTGGAGGCCGCGGGTCACGTGGCGGCCACCGGCGTCGTCCGTCGTGGTCAGCGCGATGTTCACGGTCTCGCCGGCCGCCTGTGCGGTACCGGAGGAGAGCCCGGCCAGGCCTGCGGTCGCGAGCGCCGTGGCGACGATGACTCTCGCCGTTCTGCTTGTTCGCATCATGGGCTGCTGCCTTTCTCGGCAGGGACGTGGGGGAAGTGCCGTCGAACGAGGCGTGAGTGAACTGCTCTTACGTGTCCGCGTCAAGAGGTAGGTGCGTTCAATAAGTGAACGAATGGCCTGTCGGACCTGCTTCGACGATGGGTACGGACCAATCTCGGTGTGAAGTATTGACGGCCCTGTTCCGGCGGGGTTAACTCCAGCCGCAACGCCGGTACCGGTTCCGGTACCGGTTGCGGAACCGGTACCGAAGTCATGGTCCACCGCTTGCCCTGCCCTGTCCTGCCTTGTCCCCGGAGGCCCCGTTGCGTGTCACCATCGCCGATGTCGCCCGCGAGGCCGGCGTCAGCAAGACGACCGTGTCCCGGGTCATCAACACCAAGGGCGAGGTCGACGGTTCAACGGCAGCCCGCGTTCGTGAAGTGATCGCCAACCTCGGCTATGTGCCCAGCTCGGGCGCCGTCGGACTGGCCCGCGGCAGCAGCCGCACGGTCGGGATGCTGGTGCCCTCGCTGACCTGGCCGTGGATGGGTGAAGTACTCCAGGGCGTCGTCGACACGGTGGAGGCCGCCGACTACGGACTGCTGCTGTTCACCTGCAACCGGGGTGCCGAGTCCGTGGAGCGCTTCACCAGCCAGGTGTCGGCGCGCGCCTTCGACGGACTCGTCGTCGTCGAACCGGAGAACACCCTGGCCCACCTCACCGAGCTGCACCGGTCCGGCTTGCCGATCGTGCTCATCGACGATCGCGGCCACCACCCCGAATTTCCCTCCGTCGTGACCACCAACCACGAGGGAGGCGCGTCCGCCGCCCGCCATCTGCAGGCAGCAGGACGCACCAGGCCCCTGGTCCTCACCGGGCCCGAGCACTTCGGCTGCGTACGCGACCGGCTTGCGGGGTTCCGGTCGGTCCTGCCCACCGATCTTGTCGTGAGCGGAGACTTCACCGAGCGCTGCGGCCGACTGGCTGTGGAACAACTCCTCGCCTCCGGTACGGAGTTCGACTCGGTCTTCGCCCACAACGACATCAGTGCCGCAGGCGTCCTACGGGCCCTGCGGGCCGCTGGGCGCCGCGTGCCGGAAGACATCGCCGTGGTCGGCTTCGACGACATCCCGATGGCCGAACACACCGAACCGCCCCTCACCACCGTGCACCAGCCCACCCGGCAGATGGGCGAGACGGCGGCGCGGCTGCTGCTCTCCCACCTCGGCGGCACCGCCGTACCGGACGGACCGGTTGTGCTGCCCACCGAACTGGTCGTGCGCCAGTCGGCGCCCTGAGGGCAGGGCCCGACGGGCCCCGTCCGTTCCTGAAGTCCTCCCCGACGCACCACCGGTAAGTCGCACCGCCCGTAACCGGCGCGCCGAGCGCTGTCCGCATCCCGGATCTCCCAGACCCGCAGTCTTCCTGGAGTCGCCATGTCCGCACGCCGTCACACCACGCTCAGAGCGGTCGCCGTCGCCACCGCCGTGGTCGCACTCGCCACCGGTTGCTCGTCCGCCAACTCGGGCGCCAACAAAGGGGGCGGCGCCGGTGCCTCCGGCGTACTGACCATCGGCAAGCCGGACGGGCCGCAGACGAACAACAGCAACCCGTTCCTGTCGACGTCGGCGGCCGCCGTGCTCGGCTACCGCCACATGATCTACGAGCCGCTGGCGATGACGAACCAGATCCGCCCCACCGACAAGGCGGACCCCTGGCTGGCGACGGAGTGGAAGTGGGAGGCCAACTTCACCAAGGTCACCTTCACCCTCGACGACAAGGCCAAGTGGGCCGACGGCAAGCCGCTTACCGCCGCGGACGTCGCGTACACCTTCGAGCTGCTCAAGAAGCACCCGGCGCTCAACGGCAACGGCATCCCCTTCGACGGGGTGGCCGTGGAGGGCAAGAAGGTCGTCCTGACCTTCAAGGAATCCCAGTTCGTCAACCAGAACAAGATCATCGTGACGTACATCGTGCCCAAGCACATCTGGGAGAAGGTCGAGAACCCGGAGACCTGGCCCAACCGCACCCCGGTCGGCTCGGGCCCGTACAAGCTGAAGACGTTCACCCCGCAGACCACCACCCTGACCGCCACGCCCACCTACTGGAAGGGCAAGACGAAGGTCAAGGAGCTGCGGTACACCGCGTACAACGACAACAGCGCGGCGACCACGGCGCTCGCGAGCGGCAAGGTCGAGTGGTCGTTCGTCTTCATGCCGAACTACAAGCAGCTGTACGTGGCCAAGGACCCGAAGAACCACAAGCTGTGGTTCCCCTCCGGGCTCGGCATCCACGGCCTGTGGTTCAACACCGCCCGCAAGCCGTTCGACAACCCGGCGCTCCGCAAGGCGATGGCCATGGTCGTCGACCGCAGGGCGATCCACGTCCAGGCCCAGGCGACGCTCTACCCGGAGATCACCAACCCGACCGGCATCCCGCTGCCCGCGGGTGAGCCGTTCCTCGCGCCCGAATACAAGGACGCCACCACCAAGCCCGACGTCGCCGGGGCCAAGAAGATCCTCGACGAGGCGGGATTCAAGCTCAGCGGCGGAGTCCTGAAGGACCCGAGCGGCAAGCCCGTGAAGCTGACCTTCACCGACCCGGCCGGCTGGAACGACTACATCACCGGGCTGTCGATCATCAAGGACAGCATCAAGGAACTCGGCATCGAGGCCAAGGTCAAGACGCAGACCGCCGAGGCCTGGGGCAACGACGTCGCCGTCGGGAACTTCGACGCCACCCTGCACTGGACCAACAGCGGTGCCACGCCGTACGACATGTACCAGAACATCATGGACGGCGCGATCCTCCAGCCCATCGGCAAGAGCTCCCAGCTCGGCAACTTCGGCCGCTTCAAGAGCCCCGAGGCGACCGCCGCGCTCAAGGAGTACGCCAACGCCACGGACGACGCCGCCCGCACCAAGGCCCTGAACGTCATTCAGAAGATCATGGTCGAGGAAGCCCCGGTCATCCCGACGGCCGCGGCCCCCATCGGTGCCGAGTACTCCACGAAGAACTGGGTGGGCTGGCCCACCGAAGCCACTCCCTACGCGCCGCCGCAGCACACCCAGCCGACCGCGCTGGAGATCGTGCTGAACCTGACGCCCGCCAAGTAAGTACGGGGAAGAACCGGCCATGAGTACCGAACAGTCCCAAGACGTGCGCACCGAGACCGATGTGGTCCTCGAAGCACGCGGAGTCACCAAGCACTTCCCCGTGCGGCGTACGGGCGGCGACATCCTCGCCCGCAGACGCCGCACCGTCCACGCAGTCGACGACGTCTCGCTGAAGCTCCGGCGCGGCACCGTCACGGCCCTGGTGGGGGAGTCCGGCTCCGGGAAGTCCACCGTCGCACGGCTGCTCGCCCAGTTGTACCCGCTCACCGAGGGCGAGATACACCTGGGCGGCAAGGCCGTGAAGGCGGGACGTGGCCGGTCCTTCCGTACGTACGTGAAGCAGGTCCAGCTGATATTCCAGGACCCGTTCGCCTCCCTGAACCCCGTGCACACCGTGCGCTACCACCTCACCCGGGCGCTGAAGATCCACGGCCGGGCGGGGAACGGGGAGGTGGACCTGGAGAAGAACCTGGCCGCTCTGCTGGAGAGGGTCCAGCTGACCCCTCCGCAGCAGTTCCTGGAGAAGTTCCCGCACGAGCTGTCGGGAGGGCAGCGCCAGCGCGTCGCCATCGCGCGCGCGCTCGGCGCGGACCCCAAGGTCCTGCTGGCCGACGAGCCGGTGTCGATGCTCGACGTGTCGATCCGCCTCGGCGTCCTCAACCTGCTGCGCGACCTCAAGGAGCGCATGCACCTCGCGATCCTCTACATCACCCACGACATCGCCTCCGCCCGCTACTTCGCGGACACGACCCTGGTGATGTACGCGGGCCGGATCGTCGAGGGCGGAGACAGCGAGACCGTCACCCAGCGCCCCGCGCACCCCTACACACAGCTGCTGATCGCCTCCGCGCCGGACCCCGACCGGGTGGCCGACGAGCAGGCGCAGGAAGAGACCGGAAGCGGCGAGCCGCCCTCGTTGATCGCCCCGCCGGACGGCTGCCGCTTCCACCCCCGCTGCCCGAAGGCCATGGAGCGCTGCCGCACCGAACTGCCGCCGCGCTTCGACCTGGCGGACGGCCAGTGGGCCGCCTGCTGGCTGTACGACGGAACCACCGCACAGGGGGCCGGCAAGTGAAGTACATGCTGCAGAGGCTGGCCTTCTACGCCATCACCGCGTGGGCCGCCATCACCATCAACTTCCTGATCCCGCGCCTGATGCCGGGTGACCCCGTCGAAGCGCTGATCAGCCGCTACCAGGGCCAGCTCGACACGAGTGCCATCGCCTCCCTGAAGGCACTGTTCGGCCTCGACGAGAACCAGTCCATCTGGGACCAGTACACCGACTACTGGTCGCACCTCCTGGACGGCGACCTCGGCCTGTCGTTCACCTTCTTCCCCACGCCGGTCGGCGAAGTGATCTCCCAGTCATTGCCGTGGACGCTCGCGCTCGTCGGCGTCACCACGATGATCAGCTTCCTCCTCGGTACCGGGATCGGCGTCTACAGCGGCTGGCGGCGCGGCTCCTGGCTCGACGGCCTGCTGCCCGTCACCACCTTCATCTCCGCCATCCCGTACTTCTGGCTCGGCCTCATCGCCATCGCCCTGTTCGCCGTGAAGTGGCCGTTCTTCCCGGCCGCCGGAGGCTACGACAACTCCCTCGTCCCGGCCTTCGACTGGCCGTTCATCTCCAGCGCGCTCTACCACGCGGTGCTGCCGGGCGTGACGATCGTGCTGAGCGCCATCGCCGGCTGGATCCTCGGCATGCGCAACATGATGGTGACCGTCTCCTCCGAGGACTACGTCATGGTGGCGCAGGCCAAGGGGCTCTCCGAGCGGCGCGTGATGTTCGGCTACGCCGCCCGCAACGCGATCCTGCCCAACATCTCGGGCTTCGCCCTCTCCCTGGGCTTCATCGTCGGCGGCACCCTGCTGGTCGAAATGGTGTTCTCCTACCCCGGCATCGGCTACCAGCTCTTCCTGGCCGTCGGAGCCAAGGACTACCCGCTGATGCAGGGCGTCTTCCTGATCATCACGCTCTCGGTGCTCGCCGCGAACCTGCTGGCCGACATGATCTACGCCCTCCTCGACCCGCGCACCCGTAAGGAGGCCTGACGATGGCCGTCACCGCCACCGACACCGCCGTGCTCGAAGGGGTGCCCGCCCCGGCCGCACCCACCAGCAGGGCCAGGCTCCGCTTCCTGCGCGGCGGGAAGGCACGCACCGGGCTTCTGATCCTCGGCTTCTTCGTGATCCTCGCCGTCGCGGGGCCCTGGCTCGCCCCGTACGACCCCGACATGATGAGTGACGAACTCCTGCAGGCGCCCTCCGCCGCCCACTGGTTCGGCACGACCCAGACCGGGCAGGACGTCCTCTCGCAGATCCTCGTCGGCACCCGTGGCGTCCTCGTCGTCGGCTTCATCGCCGGCATCCTCGCGACCGCCCTGTCCGTACTGATCGGGGTCAGCGCCGGATTCCTCGGCGGGGCCGCGGACGAGATCCTCTCGATGCTCTCCAACATCTTCCTGGTCATCCCCGGCCTGCCGCTGATCATCATCATCGCCAGCTTCGTCCCGGACACCGGGGACCTGCTCATCGCCTCCGTGATCGCGCTGACCTCGTGGGCCTGGGGCTCGCGGATCCTGCGGGCGCAGACGCTGTCGCTCAGACGGCGCGACTACGTCGAGGCGGCCCGCGCCACGGGCGAATCGACCTGGCGGATCATCTTCTTCGAGATCATGCCCAACCTGACCGCCGTCATCGCGTCCGGCTTCGTCGGCACCGTCATCTTCGCCATCCTCTCGGAGATCACCCTCGCCTTCATCGGCGTCGCCGACATCTCCCACTGGAACTGGGGCACCGTCCTCTTCTGGGCCCAGTCCAACCAGGCCCTGGCCCAGGGCGCCTGGTGGTGGTTCGTCCCCGCCGGCCTGTGCATCGCCCTCCTGGGCACCGCGCTCGCCCTGATCAACTTCGGCATCGACGAGTTCGTCAACCCGCGGCTGCGTACGGCGACCGGCGCCTCGCGGAAGGTCAAGATGCGGGTCGGATTCACCCCGGTGGCCCGTACGGACCGCACCGGCACCCACGCCGCCCGCACCGGCACGCGCACCAAGGAGCAGAGCGAATGACCGGCGAGCCGATCCTCACCATCAGTGGGCTGAACGTCGACTACGGCACGGGTGCCGGCGGAGTCCAGGCCCTGCGCGACATCGACCTCACGCTGCACCGCGGCGAAGTCCTCGGCCTGGCGGGCGAGTCGGGATCGGGGAAGTCCACACTCGCGTACGCGGTCACCCGGCTGCTCTCCCCGCCCGGCGTGATCACCGGCGGCGACGTCCACTACCACCGGCCGGGCGCGGAGCCCGTCGACATCCTCTCCCTGTCCCCGAATGAGCTGCGCGCCTTCCGCTGGCAGGAACTGTCGATCGTGTTCCAGGGGGCGATGAACTCCCTCAACCCCGTGCACACCGTCCACAGCCAGCTCACCGATGTCCTCAAGGCGCACCGGCCCGACATGCGGTCCCGCGAACGGACCGCGCGGGCCGAGGAGCTGCTGACCCTGGTCGGTATCTCCACCGACCGGCTCGCCGCCTATCCGCACCAGCTCTCCGGCGGCATGCGCCAGCGCGTGATGATCGCGATGGCGCTCGCCCTGGAACCCGAGATCGTCATCATGGACGAGCCGACCACCGCGCTCGACGTCGTGATGCAGCGCCAGATCCTGCGCCGGCTGGTCCAGCTCAGGGAGCAGCTCTCCTTCTCCGTCGTGTTCATCACCCACGACATCTCCCTGCTGATCGAGTTCTCGGACCGGATCGCGATCATGTACGGGGGCCGGATCGTGGAACAGGCGGGCGCGGCCGAGATCTACCGCGACCCCCGCCACCCGTACAGCGACGGGCTGCTGCACTCCTTCCCCGCACTGCACGGCCCCCGGCGCGAGCTCACCGGCATCCCCGGTGTTCCGCCGCACCTCAGCGCGATGCCCACCGGCTGCGCCTTCCACCCCCGTTGCGGCAAGGCCTTCGAGCCGTGTGCCCAGCGGGTCCCGGTCCTGGCCGCTCCGGACGCCGCCCAGAACCGTGAGGTCGCCTGCTGGCTGCACACCCGGCCGGCCTGACCCACGACCCACCGCACCCCACAAAGGACTTACGGAGACCCATGAATCTCGCCACGCCCCGCAGCCTGCAGCCCGCCGCCGTCCAGGGACTCCCGGCCGACTTCCGCTGGGGCGTCGCCACCTCCTCGTACCAGATCGAAGGGGCGCCGCGGGAGGACGGCCGCACCCCGTCGATCTGGGACACCTTCTGTGAGGTCCCGGGCGCCGTGCACAACGCGGAGAACGGCGACGTGGCCTGCGACCACTACCACCGGATGCCCCAGGACGTGGAGCTCATCGCGGGCCTCGGCGTCGACACGTACCGCTTCTCGCTCGCCTGGCCGCGCATCCAGCCGGGCGGGCGGGGACCCGTCAACGCCAAGGGACTGGACTTCTACAAGCGGCTGGTGGACGAGCTCCAGGACAGGAACGTCACCCCGTGGATCACCCTCTACCACTGGGACCTGCCGCAGGAGCTGGAGGACGCGGGCGGCTGGCCCGCCCGTGACACCGCGTTCCGCTTCGCCGACTACGCGATGCTCGCCTACGAGGCGCTCGGCGACCGGGTCGAGCACTGGACGACGCTGAACGAGCCGTGGTGCTCGGCGATGCTCGGGTACGCCTACGGGGCCCACGCCCCCGGCCGGAGCGACATGGGCGACGCCATGGGCGCCGTCCACCACCTCCTGCTGGGCCACGGCCTCGCGGCGCAGCGGCTGCGGGAGGCAGCGGGCGACAACCCGCTCGAGCTCGGCATCACCCTCAACCTCGGCACCGCCACCCCGGAGACCGACAGCGAGGCCGACCGCGAGGCGTGCCGCCGTGCCGACGGCATGGGCACCCGCCTCTACCTCGACCCGATCGTCCGCGGCAGCTACCCGCAGGACGTCGTCGACGACCTCGCGGCCCAGGGCGTCGAACTGCCCGTCCAGGACGGCGACCTGGCCGCCATCGCCACCCCCCTCGACGTCCTCGGCGTCAACTTCTACCGCGGCGCCCTGTTCTCCGGAGTCACCGAGGACGGGTCGCCGACCGACGCCGACGGCCTCCCCGTCACCCGTGGTGTGGAGCGCGACCTGCCCCGTACCGCGATGGACTGGGAGATCACCCCGACCGAACTCACCGATCTGCTGCTGCGGCTCCAGCGCGACTACGCGCTGCCGACCGTCATCACGGAGAACGGGGCGGCCTTCGACGACACCGTCGCCGCCGACGGCTCCGTCCCCGACACGGACCGCACCGCCTATCTCGCCGACCACATCGCAGCCGTGTCCGAGGCCCGGTCCCAGGGCGCCGACGTCCGGGGCTACTTCGCCTGGTCGCTGATGGACAACTTCGAGTGGGCCTACGGCTACGACAAGCGGTTCGGGATCGTCCGGGTCGACTACGACACGCAGGAGCGGACGCTCAAGGACAGTGCCAAGTGGTACCGCGACACGGTCCACCTCACCCGGAACGCCCTTCACGACTGACCCGTGTCGGAGCACCGTTCCTGATCAGTGAGAGGAGCGGGTTTTCGGTCGGGGCGCCTTCCGACGCCGGATCGGTGTCCGAGGGCGCGTCGCCCGATCGCGGTGCCGGCGGCATCAACTGCCCCTGCCCAAGGCATCGCCCGACGAGGTCACCCATGTGACCCCAGAACAGTCGTTCCGATCCCTGTCAGCCTCACCGCCGGAGTAGAGAAGAGCCCCGATGCCACGCACACCGCACGCCCGCGCACGCCACCGGGCGAGACCGGCCACGGCCGCGCTCGCCGCCGCCACCGTCCTCGCCTCACTGCTCGCCGGGGCCGTCCCCAGCGCGGCGGCCGCGAGCGACGACCCCGCACCGGTCCTCGTCGACCGCTTCGAGGGCGAGGTCCCGCTCGGCAACCCGCCCGCCGACTCCCTCTTCACCTGGGGCGGCGACGCGGACGACCACCCCGTTCTGGAGTTCAAGGAGCGCGCCGACGCCCCCGAGGGAGCCAAGGTCCTCCAGGGCACCTACGACATCAGCGCCTGGGGCGGACTCAGCCACGAGTTCGCCGTCGACCAGCCGCCGGAGAACTGGACCGCCCACAAGGGCATCCGCTTCTGGTGGTACGGGCAGAACACCGCGCCGCTGCCGCCCGGTTCGGGCAAGCGCGTCAACTTCGAGATCAAGGACGGCGGCGCCAACGGCGGCGCGTCCGAGCTGTGGACCACGTCCTTCACCGACGACTGGGAGGGCTGGCACCAGGTCGAGATCCCGTTCGCGGACTTCGTCTACCGGGCCGACTACCAGCCCGTCGGCGGCATCGACCAGGTCCTCGGCCTCGACGAGATGTGGGGCTACGCCCTCACCCTGCCGACCGGCGCCCCCGGCGCGTTCGCCATGGACGCCGTCGAGCTGTACGGGAAGGCCGAGCCCGCACTGAAGTCGAGCGTCGTCATCGACTCCGCCGTGCACCCGGTCAAGGAGGGCGGCACGGCGGACATCAGGATCTCCGTCGCCACCACCGGCTCCGTCCCCATCGAGGAGCCCGTCACCGTCGCGTACACGACCCAGGGCGGCAGCGCCGAGTCCGGCAAGGACTACACCCCGGTCACCGGCACCCACACCTTCCCCGCGGGTACCGCCTCCGGCACCACCCACACGGTCTCGGTGGCCACGCAGAAGGACGGTGGCGCCGAGTCGGCCGAGACGGTCCCGCTCGAACTCACCGTCACCGGGGCGAAGCCGCCCAAGGAGAACCCGCAGGTCGTCATCGACGCCCACGGACTCCCGTACCAGAACGCGAAGCTTCCGGTGAAGAAGCGCGTCGCGGACCTGCTGTCGCGGATGTCGCCGGCCGAGAAGGCCGGCCAGATGACCCAGGCCGAGCGCAACGCGCTCAGGTCCCAGGGCGACATCGCCGCGTACGACCTCGGCTCGCTGCTCTCCGGCGGCGGTTCCGTGCCCACCCCGAACACGGCCGCTGCCTGGGCGAAGATGGTCGACGCCTACCAGCTGCGCGCCCAGGCGACCCGCTTCCAGATCCCGCTGATCTACGGCGTGGACGCGGTGCACGGCCACAACAACGTGATCGGCTCGACGATCATGCCGCACAACATCGGCATCGGCGCGGGCCGCGACCCGAAGCTCGCCGAGAAGACCGGTGAGGTCACCGCGAGCGAGGTGCGCGCGACCGGCATCCCGTGGGACTTCGCTCCCTGCGTGTGCGTGACCCGCGACGAGCGCTGGGGCCGTTCCTACGAGGCCTACGGTGAGGACCCGGCCCTGGTGGAAGCCATGGAGACGGTGATCACCGGAATGCAGGGCCACCCCTCCGGCAAGGACCTGGACCGTGGCGACAAGGTGCTGGCCAGTGCCAAGCACTTCGTCGGCGACGGCGGTACGGAGTTCGGTTCGTCCACCACCGGCTCGTACCCCATCGACCAGGGCATCACGAAGGTCACCCGCGAGGAGCTCGAAGCGGTCCACCTCTCGCCGTTCGCCGAGTCCGTGAAGCGGGGGGTCGGCACGGTCATGCCGTCGTACTCCTCGCTGGACATCCTCGGTGACGACGTGGGCCCCGTGAAGATGCACGCCAACGCCGAGATGATCAACGGTGTGCTGAAGGACCGGATGGGCTTCGAGGGCTTCGTCATCAGCGACTGGCAGGCCATCGACCAGATCCCCGGTGACTACGCCAGCGACGTGCGGACGTCCGTCAACGCCGGACTCGACATGATCATGGTCCCGACGGCGTACCAGGACTTCACGAACACGCTCCAGGCCGAGGTCACCGCCGGCCGGATCGGCCAGGCCCGGATCGACGACGCGGTGTCCCGGATCCTGACCCAGAAGTTCCGCCTCGGCCTCTTCGAGAAGCCGTACGCGGACCCCTCCAACCTGGACAAGGTCGGCTCCGCCGCGCACCGGACGGTCGCCCGCGAGGCAGCCGCCAAGTCCCAGGTCCTCCTGAAGAACGACGGCGCGGTCCTGCCGCTCAAGCCGTCCCAGAAGGTCTACGTCGCCGGATCCAACGCCGACGACCTCGGCAACCAGGCCGGCGGCTGGACGGTCAGCTGGCAGGGTTCCTCCGGCAGGATCACCACGGGGACGACGATCCTGGAGGGCATCACCAAGAACACGGCCTCGGCCACGTACTCCAAGGACGCCTCGGCTGCCACGGACGGCTACGACGTCGGTGTCGTGGTCGTCGGCGAGACCCCGTACGCCGAAGGCATCGGTGACGTCGGCAACGGCCACGACCTGGAGCTCACGGCCGCCGATCAGGCAGCCGTCGACAAGGTCTGCGCGGCGATGAAGTGCGCGGTCCTGATCGTCTCCGGGCGCCCGCAGCTCATCGGCGACAAGCTCGGTGACATCGACGCCCTGGTGGCCTCCTGGCTGCCGGGCACCGAGGGAGACGGCGTCGCCGACGTCCTCTACGGCAAGAAGGCCTTCACCGGACAGCTCCCGGTGACCTGGCCGAAGTCCGAGTCGCAGCTGCCGATCAACGTCGGCGACGCGGCGTACGACCCGCAGTTCCCGTACGGATGGGGACTGACCACCCTGAAGAAGGTCCCCGGAGGCGGCGAGCTCACCCTCACCGCCCTCGCCGCGGCCGCGCATCTCGCCGAGAAGGCGCACCTCGGAAAGACCCCGGCGGGCAAGGCGATCGTGGACCAGGCCCGGCTGCTGGTCCAGCAGAAGGCCGGCGGGAAGCTGACAGCGGCGGTGTCCAAGCCGTTCGCCGAGGCCGACCATCTGCTGCTCACCGGTGACCTGACCGGAGCGGTGGCGAAGCTGCGCACGGCGTACCGCGCTGCGTAACACCATGAAGGAAGCCCGGGTGGGCGGCGCATCTGTCGCCCACTTGGGTTACTTTCGGAGTATGCGGAAGAGGCTGTTCGCCCCCCTCTGGGCCTGCCTGCTGCTGATACTCACGGCGGCCGTGCTGGCGCTGTCTCCCGGTGCGCCGGCCGCGTCCGCCGCCCCCGCCACCGTCGACCAGGCCGGCCAGGCCCTGCGCCAGGACCCGGTGTACGTGGACCCGGCGGCCACCGGCCTGCTCTCCGCCACGCAGGAGAAGGCCCTGGAGGAGAAGATCCTCGACGCCGACAAGCCGGTCTTCGTGGCCGTGCTCCCGGCGACCTCCGAATTCCCCGAGCAGAACCTCCTCCAGAACCTCCGTACCTCCACCGGCATCACCGGTGTCTACGCGGTCAGGCTCGGCGACGGGTTCGACGCGGGTGCCGACCCGCAGGTGATGCCGGTCCGGGCGGTGGACAACCTCACCACGGCGGTCGAGGCGCCCGGCGCGGACACGAACGCCGCCACCCAGCTGAACGCCTTCGTCGACCGCGCCGTCGAACAGGCCAGGGGCAGCGCCCCGGCGTCCTGGTCCGGCACCGGCGGCGACGAGAACGGTGCGGTCGGTGCGGCCGGCCTGATCGCCCTCGGCGCGGTGGCGGTGGCCGGCGGCGCGGGCGCGTACGCGATCGTCCGCCGTAACCGGAAGCGCAAGGAGGAAGAAGAACGGGCCTCTCTCGAAAAGCTCCGGGTCGTCGTGGACGAGGACATCACCGCGTACGGCGAAACCCTGGACCGGCTCGACTTCCACCCCGCGGAGGCGGGCGCCGACGACGCGATGCGCACGGACTACGAGCGGGCGCTCGACTCCTACGAGGACGCCAAGTCCCGTATGGGCGGTGCCCGCCACCCCTCCGACGTCCGCGGGGTCACCCAGGCCCTGGAGGACGGCCGCTTCTCCCTCGCCGTCCTGGAGGCCCGCCGCAAGGGCGGCGCCCTCCCGGCCCGCCGCCCGCCCTGCTTCTTCGACCCGCGCCACGGCCCGTCGGTCGCCGACGTCCTGTGGAGCCCCTCCGGTGGCGCGGCCCGGGAGGTCCCGGTCTGCGGGGCGGACGAGGTGCGGCTGCGCGAGGGCGAGGACCCGATGAGCCGCACGGTCGACGTGGGCGACGGCCGCCGCCGCCCGTACTGGGAGGCGGGCCCGGCGTACGGCCCCTGGGCGGGCGGCTACTTCGGCGGCGGTCTGCTGCCCGGCCTGCTGGTCGGGACCATGCTCGGCTCGATGCTCGCCACCCCGGCCTACGCGTCGGAGTACGGCGGTGGTGACTTCGGCGGGGGCGGCGGGGAGTGGAGCGGTGGCGACTCCTCCGGCTCCGACTTCGACTCCTCCGGCTTCGGCGGCGGCGGCTTCGGTGACGGCGGAGGGTTCGGTGACGGCGGCGGCTTCGGCGGTGGCGACTTCGGCGGGGGAGGGTTCTGACCCGGGATCCAGGACGCAGGACCCGGGACCCAGGACTCAGGCCTGGGAAGCCTGACCCGCTCCCTCCCACGTGTCCGGGGCCCAGACCCCGGAGCGGCGCAGGGAAGCCGGGCAGTGCAGGTAGATCTCGTCGATCTCGACGACCAGAGCGAGATCCGGACGCTTGCCCTTGACCGTCATGTCGTCGAAGAACGGCGCGTCCGTGAGGATCCGGGCGCGGCCGTTGATCCGCAGCACGGTCATCGCCCCGGGTATGAGGTAGAGCAGGCCGACGTGCGGGTTGGACAGGATGTTGTGGAAGCTGTCGCCGCGCCGGTTGCCGGGAAGGTCGGGCAGCGCGACGGTGCGAGCGTCCAGGACCCGGGTGAAGCCCGGCTCACCGCCGCGCGGGGAGGTGTCGCAGTTCCCGTCGGCGTCGGAGGTGGACACGGCGCAGAACGGCGCACGGGCCAGCAGGTCGAGGTCGTCGTCGGTGAGCGAGTCGTGGACCTTGTCGATGACGAGGGGCCACGGGACGCCGAGGATCTCCCGCAGCTGCTCCGCCGACCGGAGGGGCACGGCCCCGGCCAACGGGTCCCCGGTACGGGAGGGCGCGGCGGGCGCGGCGTTCGACAAGGGTTTCTCCGTACGTGGGAGGGGGCAGCTCATCGCCGACCTGCCATTATTAGGCTTACCTTACTTTCCCCTCCGTGGGTGTCCGGAGCCGGGGGAGGGGTGCCTGTTCCTTCCGCCATATCGGTGGCACCGGGCGCGAACGGGTGCCAGGCTGGGCAGGGTGGACCGCGACGAGGTGGGCAAGCAGCTGCTGGACGGGCTGACCGTCGACACCAGCAGGCCGGAGCAACCGGTCCTGCTCGACGAGGCGGGCAGGCCGATCAAGACCTGGCGGCAGAACTACCCGTACGACCGCAAGATCCGCCGCAAGGAGTACGACCGGACCAAGCGCATCCTGCAGATCGAGCTGCTCAAGCTCCAGCGGTGGACGAGGGACACCGGTGCGCGTGTCGTCGTGGTGTGCGAGGGGCGTGACGCGGCCGGCAAGGGCGGCACCATCCAGCGCTTCACCGAACGCCTCAACCCCCGTGGCGCCCGCATCGTCGCCTTGGACAAGCCCACGGAGCGTGAGCGGGGCCAGTGGTACTTCCAGCGCTATGTGGCCCACCTGCCGGCGCCGGGGGAGCTCGTCTTCTTCGACCGCTCCTGGTACAACCGGGCCGGTGTCGAGCGGGTCATGGGCTTCTGCTCCGATGTGGAGTACGACCTGTTCCTCGAGCAGTGCCCGGCCTTCGAGGACATGCTCGTCGAGGACGGCATCATCGTCGTGAAGTTCTGGTTCTCCGTCTCCCGGGCCGAGCAGCGCACCCGCTTCGCCATCCGCCAGGTCGACCCGGTGCGCCAGTGGAAGCTCTCGCCGACGGACATCGACTCCCTGGACCGCTGGGACGCCTACACCACGGCGAAGGTCGAGATGTTCCGCGCCACCGACACCGCGCACGCGCCGTGGACCGTCGTGAAGAGCAACGACAAGCGCCGTGCCCGCATCGAGGCCATGCGCAGCCTCCTGGCCCGTATCGACTACGCGGCGAAGGACGTCGACGCGGTCGGCAGGCCGGACCCGCTCATCGTGGGCGCCGCCGCCACCCTGCTGGAGCCGGGCGAGGAGGACACCGCCCTCTCGCCCACCCGTCTCGCTCCGAACGCGGAGGGTCCGGGCCGGCACCCGTAGGGCGTACGGAACACGAGGGCGGCACACGCGTGTGTGCCGCCCATTTTTGCGTTCCCGGGCGGTTCCGTTGACAGACCAGTCATCGCTAGAGTCCTATAGTGCTAGGAACCTAGATGAATAGAGGAGACGGTGATCGAGTTTCACCTCGACTCCCGGTCCGGCGTCGCGCCGTACCTGCAGCTCGTCCACCAGGTGCGTCAGGCCATGCGGCTGGGCCTGCTGTTCGAGGGCGACAGGCTGCCCACGGTCAAGGACGTCGCGGCCAAGGTCGCGATCAACCCCAACACCGTGCTCAAGGCGTACCGGGAGCTCGAGTACGAGGGCCTGGTCGCCAAGAAGCCCGGTGTCGGCACCTTCGTGTCCAGCACCCTCAGCGACGCCTCGCTGTCCGAACACGAGCCGTTGCGCCAGGAGTTGCGCGGCTGGCTGGAGCGGGCGCGAGCAGCGGGGCTGAACGAGGAGAGCATCGAGGCCCTGTTCCTGAGCACCTTCCGCACCTCCACCGAAGAGGAGAAATGACCGCAATTCTCGAAGCGAGAGGCCTGGGAAAGCGGTACGGCCGCCGCCAAGCGCTGGACGACTGCACCCTGAGCGTGCCCGCCGGCCGGGTCGTCGGCCTGGTCGGCCCCAACGGGGCAGGCAAATCGACCCTGTTGCAGCTGGCCTGCGGGCTGATCACCCCGACCTCGGGCACCATCGACGTCCTCGGCGGACGCCCCGCATCCGGGCCTGCACAACTGGCCAAGGTCGGCTTCGTCGCCCAGGACACCCCGACGTACACCGGGCTGTCCATCGCCGATCACCTGCGCCTCGGCGCCCGGCTCAACCCTGGCTGGGACGAGGAGCTGGCCCGGACCCGGATCCAGGACCTCGGTCTGGACCCCGCCCAGCGGGTCGGCAAGCTCTCCGGGGGTCAGCGTGCACAAGTCGCCCTGACCCTCGCCGTGGCCAAGCGGCCCGAACTGCTCATCCTGGACGAGCCGGTCGCCGCCCTGGACCCGCTGGCCCGGCGCGAGTTCCTGCAGGGACTCATGGAGTACGTCGCCGAGCACGGCACCACGGTCATCCTCTCCTCGCACCTGGTCTCCGACCTGGAGCGGGTCTGCGACCACCTGATCTCCCTGGTCGCCTCCCGCGTACAGATCGCCGGCGACGTCGACGACCTCCTGGGCACGCACTTCCGGCTCACGACGGCTCGCCGCGACGCGGAGGACCTGCCGGCAGGGATGCGGGTCCTGACGGCCACGCACACCGAACGGCAGAGCACCTTCATCGTCCGGGCCGCCGCCCCGGTCCACGATCCCGCCTGGGTCCTGGAACCCCTCGACCTGGAGGACCTGGTCCTCACGTACATGGCCGACGGCAGGGCCCGTCCGGCCGGCCGTTCCGCACTGGAGGCACAGCGATGATCTGGCTCACCTGGCGCCAGTACCGTGTCCAGACCCTGGTGGCCCTCGCGGCCCTCGTCGTGATCGCGGCGGCCCTCCTGGTCACCGGTATGCAGATCCGGGACACCTACGACAGCAACATCCTCGGCTGCGGTACCGACTGCGGATCGGCCAAGAACGCGTTCGTCACCGAGTACGAGTCCCTGTACTTCCTCGCCACCGGACTCGTCATCGCCGTCCCCGGCGTCTTCGGGATCTTCTGGGGCGCGCCGCTGATCGCCCGGGAGCTGGAGACCGGCACCCACCGGCTGGTCTGGAACCAGAGCATCAGCCGCACCCACTGGCTCACGGTCAAACTCTCGGCGGTCGGCCTGAGCGCCGTGGCGGCATCCGGGCTGCTCAGCCTCATGGTGACCTGGTGGGCGGCTCCGCTCGACGAGGTCCACAGCGAACGCTTCACGCCCGTCCTCTTCGACGGGCGGGGCATCGTCCCGCTCGCCTACGCGGCCTTCGCCTTCACGGCCGGTGCCTGCGCCGGACTGCTGATCCGCAGAACGGTCCCCGCGATGGCGGCCACGCTCGCCCTGTTCGTCGCCGTCCAGGTCCTCATGCCGTTCGCCGTCCGTCCGCATCTCATCGCACCGGAACATGCCGTCGTATCGCTCAAGGCGATCTCGATGCCCGGAGGCGAGGGCGGCTCCGAATCGTCCGCCGCACCGCCCGAGTGGACCGCGACGAACATCCTCCTGTCGGGCGACGGCGACAACGAGAGCCTGGACGTGGGCGTGTCCAAACCGGGCGCCTGGGTGGTGTCCGGCACCGGGCCGGTGCTCGACTCGGCGGGCCGGGAGGTGACGGGGGCCGAGGGCTGCGCGAGCCGTGACACGGACGCCATCAAGTGCTTCGCCGAGTCCGACCTCCACGTCGAGGTGTCCTACCACCCGGCCGACCGCTACTGGCCGTTCCAGTGGATCGAGACGGCGATCTTCCTCGCCCTGGCCGGACTGCTGACCGGCTTCTGCGCCTGGTGGCTGCGCCGCCGTCTGAACTGACGGGGAACCGCCGAGGCGGCCGAAGCCAACGCAACTGGCTTCGGCCGCTCCTGCGACTCTACGACCTCGTCCGCCTCGCGGGGCGGCCCGCCCGGTGGGTGGCCGGAGTCCGTCTCCGTGCCGTCAGCAGCCGATGGGAGCGGAGCCGACGGTCACATCGTCGAACCACAGGGTGTCGTCGCCCGTCCCGTAGCTCTCCCATCCCAGTCGCAGGGCCGTGGGCCGGGGCGGTGCGGTGCGGGCGAGCCATTGCTGGTCGATGTCCTGTGTGGGGACACCGTCGGCGTGCAGGCCAGGAATCTGCTCGTCGCCGAGCCAGGTGTCGAGACCGGGGGCCGTCGTGTCGATCGCGAACCGGAGGCACTGCCAGGTTCCCGTCGGCAGCGGCCTGCTCAGCGCCACGCCGACCGGGCTCTGAGCCGGCAGGGTGGCGTCGTCGCTCTCCCGGTTCCACTGCAGGGAGCCGTTCTGGCCCCCGACGCGCAGGCTCCGCCCTGCCTGGGAGCTGTCGGGCAGGGAGACGAACGTGACGTGGGCCGCCGGGAGCGCGGTGGTGTGCCGCACCCACATGCGTACGTACATCACCGGGCCCACAGAGGACAGGTCCGCGGTGGAGGCGACGAACGCGTGGTTGCAGTAACCGGTCCCGCCGTCGACCCGCAGGGACCTGTTGCCGCTGTGCGCGACCGCGGTGTCGACAGCGGCCGTGCCGGTGCCCTGGCAGTCGGGTGCGGTGAACTGCCAGGCGCCGGACGGGGCGGGGCCGGTCTGGTCCTCGAAGTCCGAACAGATCACGGCGCTGCCGCAATCCGCGCTGGGCGGAGTCGTCGGCGGCGGGGTCGTGGGGGGAGTGGTCGGCGGAGGGGTGCCGTCACCGCCGCAGGGCGCGCCGTTGAGGCTGAAGCCGCTCGGTGCGGGGTCGGCCGACCGCCAGGTCCCCTGCAGGCCGAAGTCGGCGCTGCCACCCGCGGCGAGCGCGCCGTTCGAGCTCGTGTTGACGGCCACGACGGACCCGCCGGTCTGGGTGACGGTCGCGTTCCATGCCGACGTCACCTGCTGGTCGCCGGTGTAGGTCCAGGTCACACGCCAGCCGTTGAGTGCCGGGCCGAGATTCGTGACCTTGATCTGGGCGGTGTAGCCGCCCGTCCACTTGTTCACGGTGTAGTCGACCCGGCAGCCGGACTCCGCACCGCTCGCGGTCATGGCCGTGAAGCCGGACGCCAGCAGCACGACGGCCGTGAGGACCGCCGTCCACCGCCTGTGCAGTAATCGAGGGAGAAGGACGCGCACGTGTGCCTCCGAGGCAGGGGGTGAGGGGTGCGGAGGAGCGACGGGAGCGGTTCCCCGTCATCGAGGCGGGGCTCCGGCCGGGCCGGAGCCCCGTCGGGCATCAGCTGGTGGGGAAGCTGTCGGGAGTGCTGATCCGGCTCTTGAGCAGTGCTCCGGACTCCGTCAGCACACCGCTGCTGCTGTAGTCGCTGCCGTCGCAGGTGCCGGGCCGGAACGCAGCGCTGCTCTCGGGGGCGTCGGAATAGGTCCAGTTCGCGTAGCTGATCTTCAACTGGTCGAGCAGGTTCAGCCAGGCTGTGGTGCTCGCCGTGTCCATCGCTCCACCGCCGGTGGCGCTCACTGTGCCGAACTCGGTGACGAAAAGGGGCAGTTGTGAAGCCGCCCGGCTCACCGTGGCACGGTAGTTGTCCTTGTGGCTCGCGGCGTAGAAGTGGAACGCGTACATGATGTTGGTGGCGTTGACGGGATTGTTGACGACCTCGCTCTCGTTGGAGCCGTCGGAGACCCCCAGCGAGGACCAGCCGCGGGTGCCGACGATGACGACGGCGTCCGGGTCGGCGGCCCGGATCACGGGGATGACCTGCTCGGCATAGCTCTTGATGCCCGTCCAGCTCACGCCGTTGGGCTCATTGGCGATCTCGTAGATCACGTTCTTCTTGCCGGCGTTGCGGGCGGCGACGGACGCGAAGAACGTCTTCGCGCGCTCGAGGTTGTAGTTCGGGTCGCCCGGCGTCAGGGTGTGGAAATCGATCAGTGCGTACATGCCGCGGCTCTCGGCCATGTCGACGAGGCCGTTCACGCGGCTGGTGAAGCCCGCCGGGTCGGTCTCGTAACCGTCCTCCTGCACGTACATGGCCGTGCGCAGCAGGTCGGACTTCCAGTCCTCGGCCAGCGCGTCCAGGGACGCGGCGTTGTAGCACTGGCTGAACCACTGGATGCCGTGCGTGCTCATGCCCCGAAGCTGTATCGGGCGGTTGTACTGGTTGCACAGGTTCACGCCGCAGACGCGCAACTGTCCGTTGATGTCGACCGGGGTGCCGTCGGCCGGGACGGGCGGGGGCTCCTCGGTGGCACCCGTACAGGCGACGCCGTTGAGCGTGAACGCCGTGGGCTTCGGGTTGGCGCCGGTGAAGGTGCCGGTGAATCCCAGGTCGGCCGCCGCGCCGGTGGCCAGCGAGCGGTTCCAGTCGACGCCGACGGCGGTGACCGCGGAGCCGGACTGCGACCAGGTGGCGTTCCAGCCCTGGGTGACCTTCTGGCCGGTGTCCGGCATGGTGAACCCGAGCGTCCATCCGGTGACGGGGGCACCGAGATTGGTGACCTTCACTCCGGCCTGGAAGCCGCCCGACCACTGGCTCGTGACCGTGTAGTCGACCTTGCAGCCGGTGGCGGCCACCGCCTGGGGGCCGAATGCTGCCGTGAGACCCAGGACTGTCGCACAGGTCGCCAGTAAGGCGAGTAGGCGTTTCATAGCGTTCCTCCTCGTGGGGGTGAAGCGGAAACAGCGCTATGGGAGCGCTCCCAAAGCCCATCGGCCCGAGACCGTACACCGGTGCGCCGAGGCGCGTATAGACGTACGACCAGCTTTGCCGAAGACGCGTGGCGTGCGAGGGCGCGGTGCGCGACGCCGGAACCGTCCGTCCGGCCGGCCGCACAGGCGGGGCCGACCGTCGCCTGCGGCGGATCTGCACACCGTGTACGCAGACGGCGCGCCTCCCACGACGACTCCCCGGGCCCGGAACCGATTTATCACGCCCGGGGCCGAGAATGTCCCTTTCGCTGCGACTTAAAGATCCGGCTGACGGAACGCCCGTCGGTCGGTCGGGTGAAGAAGCTGTACCGGTGCGAAGAGCAATGTGTCCGCACCGGCTTCACGGTGTCGAAAAGCCTGACGAGAGGCAGCTGATCGGGTGGCCACTCCACACGCTCACGTGCTTACATCCCTCACATCGCGGAAGCCGCAGAAGAATTGGCCGCAGCCTTCGGGTGCACGGCGAGTCTCGGCATCCGCGAAAGCGGCAAGGGCTTTCTCTCCTGACGGAGTCGGGCCCTGCCATTTCTGAATTAATGCGAAGGGAATTCACCTCATGAGCTCCGCCCCCCAGATACCGACCCAGGAAATCTCCGACGCGGACCTGGACAACGTGTCCGGTGGCCTCGCCGGCGCGGCATCTCTCGACGTACCGCTCGTCGGCGGCATCGCGGGTGGCGTCAGCGCCGACCTGCTGGGCCTGTCGCCGCTCTCCGGCGGCCTCTCGGGCGCCGTGGGCACCAACGTGCTGGGTGTCGCCGGGCTCGGCTCCGCCGCCACGCTCTCGGTCTGATCCGACGCTCAGCCCTCATGCCCCGATGCCGGCCAGGCCGCGGGGCATAGGGGTCGTTGGGCGCCATGACCAGGCACACACCGGACCCTGAACCACGGACCAGAGGGCTTTGAACGTGAGGGACCCACGTACCGTCCGTCGACCGCCCGGTCCGGGCAACCGGTGGGAGCTCATCTGGAGCCACCGGGACGAGCTCCTGGAGATCGCGCGAAGCCGCTCGGCGAGCACCGAGGAGGCCGAGGACGCCGTGCAGGAAGCGATGATCCGTGCGGTGGAGGACCCAGGCGTGCAGTACGGCCGGGTGCGCTCGTGGCTCAGGCTCGCGACCCTTCGCGCATGCGCCGAACGGCACCGGCAGGTCGCCCGGGACGCGGAGCTGAGCGAGAGCCTCTCCGCGGCTTCCGTCGCCCTCTCCCCGGTCGAGGAGGCGGCATGCGACCGGGCGGAGGCCAGGTGGCTGGCCGCTCGCAGCGCGGAGCTGCTGCCCGCCCGCCAGGCAGAGGCGCTGCGGCTGCACTCCCAGGACCTCGACGTCGGACAGGTGGCCCGGACGATGGGCCTGAGCTACCGGGCCACCGAATCACTGCTCGCCAGAGCCAGACGCTCGCTGCGCAACACTCTGGCCGGGGGCCTCACCCTCGCCATGACCGTGTGGCTGTCCGCCCGGAGATTCCCGCGTACGGGCGTCACCCAGCAGGCAGTCGCGGCATCGGCGGCGGTGACGGTCGCGGTGGTGGGACTGACCCTGCCCGCCCGTTCCTCCGGTCGGCCGGAGAGCCGGCCCCCGGTGGACAGTTCCGAGGGCGCCGCCCCGCGAGCCGTGGCGCTACCCGCTCCTCGTGTGACTCCCGAACGTTTCCCCGGGCCCGCCTCACCGGACTCCGTCGACCGGACGGGCCCGGACACCTCCCGGCCCGTAACGAGGAATCCGCCGAGGACCTACGATCCGCAGAGTGCGGCAGCCGTGGAGATGGTGATCGGATTCGGAGCGCGCGTGCCCGTACTGCGGCCTGCTGCCATACCTACGTCGACACCGTCACTGCCGGTGGACGCACCTGGTGTCGATTCTCCGAAAGCGCCCTCGGTGCCGGTCGAGATCTCCACCGACGGCTCCGCCGCGCTGTCGAACCTGCGCCGAGTGAACCGCCAGGGAGTTCTCTCGCGCTGAGCGGGTCACCGGGAGCGCCTGCGGTGGTGGTCAGACGGTGGAGCTGATGAACGCGTCCCAGGCGGCCTGGGGCACGGTGAGGACGGGGCCGCCGGTGACCTTGGAGTCGCGGATGTGTACGGCGGCGGGGTGGGCGGAGACCTCGACGCAGTCGCCGCCCTGGTCGCTGCTGTAACTGGACTTGTGCCAGGCGTAGGCAACTTCGAGGCAGGCGCCGCCTTCGCTGGCGCTGTAGCTGGACTTGAACCACGTGAGGGATGCGGCGTGTGCTGCGCGAGTCATGACTCACTCTCCAAGCAGGTCGTCCAGTAGGCGCATGCTTTCCTCAGGGGAAAACGCCTGCGACCGCAGCATCCCATATTTCTGCTGCAGCACACTGACCTCGTCGAGGTCGTCGATCAGCACACTGACACGCTGGCCCTCGATATAAGCCAGTTGATCGTGGTCAGGGGTTTCCAGCAGGACCATCGGCCCGTCGAGCGCGGCGTGTGTCTCACGGTTCGTGGGCATGATCTGCAGTACCAGGAAGGGCAGTTCGGCGCAGCGACGCAGGTGCTGAATCTGCTCGCGCAGTACCGAGCGGCCTCCGAGAGGCCGCGCCAGAATGCACTCCTCGATCAGAAAGTTCGCCATCGGCCGGGGCTTTCGCTCGAACAGGCGCTGCCGGTCGAGCCGGGCCGAGATGCGCTCCTCCAGCTCGTCGTCCTCCAGAGGTGGGTAGAGGCTGGCGAACACGGCGCGGGCATACTCTTCCGTCTGAAGTAGCCCCGGCACCACCTGATTCTCGTACCACAGCAGCGTCACCGCCTCCTGCTCGTACTCCACGAAGTCCTGTGCGAACGCCGGGAACCGCTCCTTCTGCGGCACCTTCCCCACCGCGACCCGCAACACCCCCTTGGTGTCCAGCAGTTCGTCCAGTTGCGACGCGAAGTCCGCCTGGAGCGGTCGGCGGCCCTGCTCGATCGAGGCGATCGTGTCCTCGCCCACGCAGAAGCGGTCGGCCAGGGATGTCTGGGTGAGCCCGGCCGCCCGGCGGAAGGCGGCCAGCTGTGCGCCGATGACGTGCCAGGACGTGACCCGCTTGTTCCTCTTCACCGCGTGCATGTCGTGCCTCTCCCCGTACGCGACCCCGCCGGACCCGTCAGCGCTCGTACGAACGCGGTGTACGACCTGACGCGGTGACCCACAGTAGTGACGTTCTGTGACAGTCGTCCCGTGAATGAATCAACGCAACTCGCCTCCTTCCGCGAGGCCTTCTACCGCCGCGAGCGCAGGTCGATCCCCCTCGCACGCGAGTTCGCGCGCGAGACGCTGCTCGACTGGGCGTGCGGGGTGCCCGTCGGAGACGTACTGCTCTGCGTGAGCGAGCTCGCCACCAACGCACTGGTGCACGGTGTCCCGCCCGGCCGCGGATTCCGTGTCCGCCTCTCCTGGGGGCGCGTGCTCAGGGTCGAGGTGCACGACAGCGGGGGCGGCGAGGTCCAGGAGGGGGCGGAGCTCGCCCCGTACGCGGAGTACGGGCGCGGGCTGATGCTCGTCGGGGCGCTCGCCGACGCGTGGGGGGTGGGGGAGCGGAGTCCGGGGAAGACCGTCTGGTGCGAGTTTGCCGCTTCGGCAAGCAAGCTTGTCGAAACGGGGGAGGGCGCGCACCATCTGCCGTAGATGGAGGTGTTTCGCATGAGTGACAAGAATCAGCGCTACGACGTGGTCGTGGTGGGCGGCGGGGCCGCCGGGCTGAGCGGGGCCCTGGCCCTGGCCCGGGCCAGGCGTTCCGTGCTCGTGATCGACGCGGGCAGCCCGCGCAACGCACCCGCGTCCCACGTGCACAACTACCTGGGCCGCGAGGGCACCCCGCCCTCGGAGTTGCTGGCCATCGGCCGGGCGGAGGCCTCCGGGTACGGGGCCGAGGTCGTCGAGGGCGAGGCCGTGGCGGCCGAGAAGCTCCCGGACGGCGGGTTCCGGGTCGTACGGGAGGACGGGAGCGCCGTCGAGGCACGCCGGCTGCTGGTCACCACCGGGCTGGTCGATGAACTGCCGCAGGTGGAAGGCCTGGCCGAACGCTGGGGCCACGAGGTGCTGCACTGCCCGTACTGCCACGGCTGGGAGGTGCGGGACCGGGCGATCGGCATCCTGGCCGTGAGCCCGATGGCTGTGCACCAGGCACTGCTCTGGCGGCAGTGGAGCGACGACGTGGTGCTGTTCCGGCACCTCCGGCCCGACTTCACCGATGAGGAGTACGAGCAGCTGGCCGCGCGGGGCATCGCCGTGGTGGACGGCGAGGTGACCGGGCTCGACGTGGAGGGCGACCGGTTCACCGGCGTGCGGTTGGCCGGTGGCACGGTGATCCCGCGCGAGGCGCTCGTGGTCCAGCCGCGCTTCACCGCGCGTTCGGGACTCCTGGAGAGCCTCGGCCTGGTACCCACCGCGATGGAGATGGGCGACCACGTCATCGGTTCGTACATCGCGGCAGATCCCGCCGGTGCGACCGAGGTACCCGGGGTGTGGGTGGCCGGTAACGTCGCCAACCTCATGGAGCAGGTGGTCGGAGCGGCGGCCGCCGGACTGAAGGCAGCCTCGATGATCAACATGGACCTCGTCACCGAGGACACCCGCCGCGCGGTCGACGCCCGGCAAGAACCCTTCTCGGCGGAGGCCGAGCGGCTCGTCACCGAGCGTGTGCTCGGAAACCGCCGTCATGGACTGCAGGAGATCCGATGACCGACGACACCACCCGGACCGACGCCGAACTCTGGGACGACCGGTACCGGGAGAGCGACCGGATCTGGAGCGGGAACCCCAATACCGCCCTGGTCCGTGAAGTGGAGGGCCTGAAGCCGGGGCGCGCCCTCGACCTGGGCTGCGGCGAGGGTGCCGACGCGGTCTGGCTCGCCCGGTGGGGCTGGACGGTCACCGCCACCGACATTTCGCGGGTCGCCCTGGAGCGGGCGGCCGGGCACGCGGCCGACGCGGGCGTGGCGGACCGCATCGACTGGCAGTGGCACGCCCTGGGGGCCTCGTTCCCCGAAGGGGAGTACGACCTGGTCTCCGCCCAGTTCCTGCATTCCATGGGCGACCTGCCGCGCGAGCAGATCCTGCGGCGGGCGGCTTCGGTGGTCGCGCCCGGTGGCGTGCTCCTGATCGTCGGGCACGCGGGCTTCCCCTCCTGGGAGCACGACCACCCGGATGTGGAGCTGCCGACCACGGACGAGGTGCTCGCCTCTCTCGCACTCCCGGACGGGGAGTGGGAGGTGCTGGTCAGCGCGGAGCACGAGCGGATCCAGAACGACCCGGACGGGAACCCCACCACCCGCACGGACAACGCGCTGAAGGTGCGCCGCACCGTGTGACCGGGCTGCCGCGGACGCCGGAGCGCCCGCCTTCCTCCCCGGTGGGGGAGCGAAGGCGGGCGCGCTCGGTTCAGGCTCTCCGTGCGGTTCAGGCCTGCGGGGCGGCCTTGATGGCGGAGATGTCGAAGTTCAGCTTGACCTTGTCGCCGACCAGCACACCGCCGGTCTCCAGCGCGGCGTTGTAGGTCAGGCCCCAGTCGGAGCGCAGGATCTCGGCGCTGCCCTCGAAGCCCACACGCTGGTTTCCGTAGGGGTCGGTGGCGGAGCCGTTGAACTCCAGGTCGATGGCGAGCGGGCGGGTGACGTCCTTGATGGTGAGGTCGCCGGTGACGCGGTACGTGTCGCCGCCGAGCTGCTCGGCCGTGGTGGAGCGGAACGTCATGAGGGGGAACTTCTCGGCCTCGAAGAAGTCGCCGCTGACCAGGTGGCCGTCACGGTCGGCGATGCCGGTGTCGACGCTGGCGATCTTGACGTCGATGGAGGCGGAGGAGTTCGACGGGTCGGCGCCGTCCAGCTGCAGGGTGCCCTCGTGCTCGCCGAAGGAGCCGCGCACGTTGGTGACCATGGCGTGGCGCACGGTGAAGCCGATGCTGCTGTGTGCCGGGTCGATCGCGTAGGTGCCGGTCAGGGCGGCCAGTGCGGGGTCCACCGCGAGGGTGGCGGTGGTGGACGGGGCGTCGTTGTTCTTGCGGTTGAACAGAGCCATGGCTCCTCCTCGGGGACGTGTTCAGACGAGTGGCTGTCGAAGTTCTTGTTTAACCTTCAACGAGATTGACTGTAGACCAATGTGGTTCGAAATTCAACAACAAGGGTCCAGGCCCTTCCGAAAGCCGCTCCGTCCCTCATTCCGGTCGTGCGGTACCTCTGGCGGACGCGCGTAGAACCGGGCAGGATCTCCCTGCTCGCCCCGCACGGCGGCTCGCTCATTCCCCGTTTTGTCATGAGCAGGAGGAATCCCCCCAATGCTGACCCGTTCCGCACTCCGCTCGGCCCTGACCGCCCTCGCCCTCGTCCTTGGTGTGCTCTTCGCACCCGGGGTCGGCGTGATCGGCGGGTCGACCGAGGCCCACGCAGTGACCAAGCTGACCCACTCCCAGGCCACCTCCCGCTTCAGCTCCTCCGGGGTCACCTGGTCGTCGTCCGGTGGCTGCTCCAACCGGAACGTCTCCACCTGTACGTCCTTCGACCAGCTCAACCTCACCAGCGCCCAGGGCGCCCAGACGCTCAAGAGCGCCACGGGATGCGGGCTCAACATCACCGGCGGCACCGAGACCGGGCACGCCAGTGGCACGTACTCGCACTGGAACGGCTACAAGCTCGACTTCGGCAAGACCACCTGCCTGACGAACTACGTGAAGAGCGCGTTCACCTACATCGGCGTGCGCGGCGACGGAGCACCCCAGTACCGGTCCGGATCCGGCAACGTCTACGCGGACGAGGGCAACCACTGGGACGTGACGTACTACAACTGCGGCGGCTGCTGATCCCGCCGCAGGCACAGGTGCCCCCGTCCGGCGGGACGGGGGCACCGTAGGTCCGGGACGCTCAGGCGCCGGCGGGGTGGGCGGTGAGGAACCCGGCCAAGGCGTCCAGCAGCCGGTCGGCGTCCTCGGCGCTGCTGTACGGGGCGAGACCGATCCGCAGCCCGCCACCGTCGCCCAGACCCAGATGACGCGAGGCCTCCAGGGCGTAGAAGGAACCGGCCGGAGCGTCGACCCCGCGCTCGGCCAGATACCGCGAGGCGAGGACGGCGGAGCGGCCCGGGAACGTCAGCAGCAGCGTCGGCGTGCGCAGGGCCGCCCGCGAGTGCACGGTGATCCCGTCGAGGGCGGCCAGCCCGGTCTCGATGCGGGCCCGCAGGGCGTCCTCATGCGCCTCGATCTCCTCGAAGGCCGCGAGGAGCCGATCCCGCCGGGTGCCCTCCGTGCCGGGCGCCAGTGAGGCGATGAAGTCCACCGCGGCGCGGGCGGCGGCCAGCAGCTCGTACGGGAGGGTGCCCAGCTCCAGGCGCTCCGGGATCGCGTCCGTGGACGGCAGGAGCTTGTCGGGCCGCAGGGTCTCCAGCAGCTCGGGCCGGCTCGCCAGCACGCCCATGTGCGGACCGAGGAACTTGTACGGCGAGCAGACCAGGAAGTCCGCGCCGACGGCGTTCAGGTCGACGGCCGCGTGAGCCGTGTAGTGCACGGCGTCGACGTGCAGCAGGGCGCCGGCGCGGTGGACGAGTCCGGCGATGGCGGGGAGGTCGGGGCGGGTGCCGACGAGGTTGGAGGCGCCGGTGACGGCGACCAGCCGGGTCCGCTCGCCGAGTACGGCGGCGACGTGGCCGGGCGTCAGCTCCGCCGTCGCGGGGTCGAACTCGGCCCAGCGGACCGTCGCGCCCACCGCTTCGGCGGCCTGGATCCAGGGGCGGATGTTGGAGTCGTGGTCGAGACGGCTGACCACCACCTCGTCGCCGGGCCCCCAGTCCTTGGCCAGGGTCCGTGAGAGGTCGTAGGTGAGCTGCGTCGAGCTGCGGCCGAACACGATGCCGCGCGGTTCGGCCCTCAGGAGGTCGGCCAGTGCGGACCGGGCCCCGGCCACGATGGCCTCGGCATTGCGCTCGCCCTCGTTCTGCGTGCCCCGGACGGCGAGCGGGTTCGCCAGCGCGTCGGTGATCGCGTCGATGACCGGCTGGGGTGTCTGGGTGCCGCCGGGCGCGTCGAAGCGGGCCGACCCGGACTTCAGGGCCGGGATCTGCGCGCGGACTGCGTGGACGTCGAAGGGCATGCGTTCTCCTGGAACCTTGCTGCGGGCCGGCTGGGGAGGCGGCGCACGGGTACGGGCCCCCGGACAGGATCCTGCCCCTCGCCGGTACGCGACGCGCAGCCGGGTGCCGGAACCGCCCGGCCGATGCGGACGCGGCAGGGCCGCCCGCCGTGTGGGGGAACGGCGGACGGCCCTGGTCCTGACGTCGGCCTCCGGTCAGGAACCGACGCTCACGGTGAAGCGCCGCGGGTTGCCGTCGTGGGCCGCCCCGGAGACGTCCGGCTGGCCGTCCGGGCGCACGTCGTCGTACGGGAACGCGTACCCGATCGGCGAGTTCGCGTGGACGACGCGCGACCAGTGATTGGTCACCGCGCCCTTGTAGTAGTCCGCGACCGTGGTGCCGTTGGGCTGCTGGGGGTGGCTGAGCATGATCGAGCGGTTGAAGCCCGCCGCGATCCTCGCCAGCAGCGCCTTCTTGTCGTCGGAGTCCCCCGGGTTGTTCGTGAAGGGCCCGTGGTTGCAGGTGAAGATGTCCTTCGACGTCGGCTTGACGAAGGTGTGACCGCCCTCGAACGTCAGGGTGTCGCCGCTGACCCGGCCCGCGAGCGTGCCCCGGCCGCCCTGGAGGTCGATCCGCAGGTCGGTGGAGCGGTACTTCTCCCAGACCTCGTCGATCTGCGCCGTGAACAGATCCCGGAACGGCATCTCGTTCGGCCGGTCGAAGAACGGCGCCATCAGGTTCTGCGGCGAGACGACCCGCAGGACCTTCCCGTCCGAGCCGCGCGTCACCAGCTTGTCCCAGGGCTGCCCGTCAGCGGCGGCCTGTGCCGTCAGGTCGTCGGCGATACGCTGCACCGCGCCGTCCGGGAGCGGCGCCACGGTGTGCGTACCGTCGCCCTCCAGGGTCAGGCCGATCGGCAGCGCGGTCACCAGGTCGACGTAGCTGATGTTCGCGTAGATCTGCTGCGGGTTGAATGTGAACTCGCAGAACGACCAGGTCCGCCCGTAGTTCGGGTCGGTGGGCGTCGCGAAGGCCGGCTCGACCAGCGAAGGGCCCGGGTTCAGGTAGAAGTCCAGCTTGTCGTCGCGGACGAAGTAGACCCGCGCCCCGTACATCTGAGGAAGCGTCAGCACGACCGGTCCGGCGCCCGCGGCCTTCAGCGGGATGGCGCAGTCCACCGGGAGCGGGGTCTGCGGCGCACCCGGGGAGTCCGGGTGGTAGACGCTGCCGTCGGCCCGCAGCAGCACCCAGCGATCGGTGCCCTGCTCGTGGCCGGTGACGTACGCGTGGACGGTTCCCGGCAACGAGCGGTTCTCCAGGGCGAGTTCGCACGTCGCCGGTGCGGCCGACGCGCGCGGGCTCAGGGCGCTGCCCCAGAGCGGGTAGGTGAGCGCGGTCGCTGAGGCGGCTGCGCCCGTCAGGAACATTCTGCGCGAAATCATGAAGAACTCCCGAGGTGTGGGGGCCGCAGGCGGAGTGATGGACGGTCGAGCGGGGAGGCGGTGCAGTGGGGGGCCGCCTGCGGTGCGAACCACTCTCACCACGGGTGCCGCGAGCGTCAAGAGTTACGACTGAGAGCGCTCTCAAGAATTGGAATTCTTCACAACTCGACGGCTCGGAGCGGCATTTCGCGACCCTCGGTCGGTGATCGCATGCACGCGGTGAACAGGAACTGAACGCGTGCCCCCGCCCGACCCGGCCTGCCGCACTTGGACTAACCGACCGCTGTTGTTGGACTGGTAAGTCCCGCGGGGCGGTATGACGTTGACCCTGCCGAGGCCGTGGGATTACTCAGTCCTCATGTCGTCAAGATTCCGTTCGGCGGGCGCAGTCGCCGCCGCCTCAGCCGCCGTCCTGGCCCTCGTGGGGACCGCGCTCCCCGCCGCAGCCGCCGACCCTCCGCCCGCCGCGGCAGCCGATTCCGCCGCAGCAGGCGCCGTCATCGCCTCGGAACGGCTCTCCGTCTCCGTCGCCGAGGACTTCCCACGCGTCCTGACGTACACCGACCGGGCCAGTGGCGCACAACTGGCCGGCAGCACACAGCCGGTCACCACCGTCACGCTCAACGGGGCCGCCCACCCCGTGCGGCTCAAGGGCGCACCGGAGTTCACCGCGACGTCGGCCCGCTACACCCTCACCTTCGAGGACCTGCCCGGCGTGGAGATCGACACCACGCTCTCCGTGGCCGGACGCGCCACCACCTTCAAGGTGGCCGCCGTCCGTGACACCGAGGCCTTCCGCGTCGGCACCATCGACATACCCGGCCACGACCTGGTCTCCGTCGACTCCACCGAGACCGGTGCCGCCACGGCATTCACCCGGCTGGACCCGGACTCCACGAGGACCGCGGACGTGTTCGCGAAGGTCACCGAGGAGACGGCCGCCGACAGCGCGCCGCTCGGCGCCTCGTACGCCCTCGTCAACACCGGCACCCTGGCCGCCGCCATCGAGTCCAACTCCACGTACGACAAGCCCTCGGGCGCCACGGGCGGCGACGACGCCCGCTTCTGGCACCAGGCCCGCAAGGCGGCCGACGGCAGCGTCCGGGTGGGTGTCCGGTCCGGTCAGTGGACCTACCGCGGCGAAGGTGCGCCGAAGCCGGAGAGCGGGGCGGACCTGCCCTGGGCGAAGGTCGTCGTCACGCCCGACGCCAACGGCGACAAGGCCGTGAACTGGCAGGACGGCGCGGTGGCCTTCCGGTCCATCGGAATCACGGCGCCGGGCTCCGAGGACACCGCGAACCGGGTCATCACCCACATCCCGTTCAACTTCGCCAGCCAGGCCACCCACCCCTTCCTGCGCACCCTCGACGACGTCAAGCGGGTCTCGCTCGCCACCGACGGCCTCGGCCAGCTCGCGGTGCTCAAGGGCTACGGCTCCGAGGGCCACGACTCCGCCCACCCCGACTACGGCGGCAACTACAACAAGCGGGCCGGCGGCCTCAAGGACCTCAACGCACTGCTCGAGGACGGCAAGAAGTGGGGCGCCACCTTCGGCGTCCACGTCAACGCCACAGAGTCCTACCCCGAGGCGAACGCCTTCGACGAGAAGCTCGTCGACAGGACCAGGCCCGGCTGGAACTGGCTCAATCAGAGCTACTACATCGACCAGCGCCGCGACATCAACAGCGGAGACCTCGCGAAGCGCTTCCAGCAGCTGCGCGACGAGACCGACGACAACCTCGGCTTCCTCTACATCGACGTGTACTACTCGCACGGCTGGATCGCGGACAAGACCCTTCGGGCCGTGCAGCAGCAGGGCTGGAACGTCGGCACCGAATGGGCCGACAAATTCGAGCGCGGCTCGCTCTGGTCCCACTGGGCCAACGACCTCGACTACGGCGGGGCCACCAACAAGGGCCTCAACTCAAAGATCATCCGCTTCATCCGCAACGACGAGAAGGACATCTGGAACAACGACCCGGTCCTCGGCCAGACCGCGCTGGAGGACTTCGAGGGCTGGACCGGCGAGACCGATTGGAACGCCTTCTACGCCAACATCTGGGAGCGGAACCTCCCCGCCAAGTACCTCCAGCAGCAGAAGATCACCCGCTGGGACGGCAACGACGTCACACTCACAGGCGGGGTGCGCGGCACGGTCGAGGACGGCAGCCGAACCTTCTACGATCACGGCCGCAAGGTCCTCAGCGGCACCGGCTACCTGCTGCCCTGGGACGGCGGAAAGAAGCTCTACCACTACAACAAGGCTGGTGGCACCAGCAGTTGGGCCGTGCCCGGCACGGGCGCGTACACCGTCTACAAGCTCACCGACAACGGCCGCGTCAAGACCGGCACCGTCCGGCCCGTCGGCGGGAAGATCACACTGAAGGCCACCGCCGGACAGCCCTACGTCCTCCACCCGGGCAGCGCGCCGCAGGCCGCCGACCCGCAGTGGGGCGAGGACACCCCCGTCGACGACCCGGGCTTCAACGACGGCGGGCTCCACGACTGGACGCGGACCGGCACCGTCACCCGTGACACCGACGACCAGGGACGCAACAGCGCCGAGCTCTCCGGCTCCGGTACGGTCGCGCTCTCCCAGCGCATCACCGGACTGAAGCCCGGCACGCGCTACACCGCCTCCGCGTTCATCGAGGTCGAGCCGGGCAGGAGCCGGCACACCACCCTCTCGGCCGGCGGGAAGTCCGTGGCCGTGGACCGGTCCACCGCCGAGGACCACGTCGCCGCGTCCGACCGGCACGGTACGTACTTCCAGCGGGCCAAGGTCAACTTCACCGCCCCCGCCGACGGCCGCACCACCTTGCGCGTCGAGGCGGCCGGCGGCAGCACGGCGACCGTGCGGGCCGACGACGTACGCATCGTCGCCAACGCCCCGGCGACGAAGCCGGGCACCGTCGCGTACGAGGACTTCGAGGACGTCGACCAGGGCTGGGGCCCCTTCCTCAAGGGCGACGCGGGCGGCACCACCGACCCCCGCACCAGCATCTCCCAGCTGCACGCCCCCTACACCCAGGCCGGCTGGAACGGGAAGCTCGTCGACGACGTGCTCGGCGGCAAGGAGTCCCTCAAGGCCCACGAGGAGAACACCGGCCTCGTCTACCGGACCGCACCGTGGACCGTCCCGATGACCGACGGCCGCCGCTACGAGGTCGCGTACGACTACCAGTCCAGTCACGCCGGTGCCTACGAGTGGGTCGACGGATACGACCGGATCGACGCCGACGGCGCCCCCTCCTCGACCGAGACCCGGGCCACGCCGATCGGCCGGCAGCTCACCACCCGTCACTTCACCGAAACCGTCACCGCCGGCTGCGGGGACACCTGGACCGGGCTGCGCAAGCGCGGCGACGCTCCCGAGGGTGCCGACTTCGTGCTCGACGGATTCACGGTGACCGACCTCGGACCCGCCCCCGCGGGCGAGCGGGCCGCCTGCGCCACGCTCGCCGTCACGGCCGGAACCCAGGCACTGGAGCCCGGCGTGGCCGCCACGGTGAAGGCCCCCTTCACCAACCATGAGGCAACGGAGGCCACCGGCGTCGAGGTCGCCCTGACCCTTCCGGAAGGCTGGACGGCACAGCCCGCCGGGGCCGTCACCTTCGACCGGGTCGCACCCGGCGCCACGACCGAGGCGCGCTGGCAGGTCACCCCGCCCGCGGACGCCGCGTACACGGCGTACGACCTGGGCGCCGCCGCCTCGTACACGGTCGACGGCATGGCACGCACCCTGGGCGCGAACACCACCGTGCGGACCCTGCCCCCGCCGCCCGTCACCGACAGCTGGGCCAGTGACCTGGACTGGACGAGCTCGGAGAACGGCTGGGGCCCGGTCGAGCGCGACCTCTCCAACGGAGGAACGGGCGCCGGCGACGGCACCCCCCTGAAGATCGGCGGTACCGCGTACGAGAAGGGCCTCGGCACCCACGCCCCGGCGAAGGTCCGCTACTACCTGGGCGGGAAGTGCACCTCGTTCACCGCCGAGGTCGGGGTGGACGATGCGCAGACCTCGCGGGGGAGCGTGCTGTTCTCCGTCACGGCGGACGGCACGGAGAAGGCCGCCTCGCCCGTGCTGAGGGCGGCGGACGCCCCGTGGCAGCTGGAGGCGGACGTCACCGGCGCGAAGTACGTCGAGCTGGCCGTCGCGGACGGCGGCGACGACAACGGCAACGACCACGCCGACTGGGGCAGCGCCCGCTTCCACTGCGGAAGCTGAACCAGGGCTTCTCACGAGGGGGCGGTTCCGGTTCCGGTTCCGCCCCCTGCCATTCTGGGTACGAGGTCCGCCGGGCCGGTGGATCCGCGGCGTGGCGCGCAGCCACCGATGTGCCCCACACCACAGACCCCTCTTTGTGGAAGACCCACAACGGGAGAGCCCCACGGGCTGGCAGATGGGCTGCATGGTGCGCCGGTTCTGTCAGGTGCCACCAGGAAACCGGGCAGGAGACTGTCCGGAGTCGACGGCACGATTACCTGGGTCGGGTTCGTAGGGTCGATACATGACCGTTGTGGACGAAATCCCGGGCGAGCCGAGTGACACGCGTGGCCGGGTGGCCGAACTGCTGGATCTGCGCGAGCAGGCACGGCGCGGACCGAGCGACCGGGCGACCGAGGCGCAGCACGCCAAGGGCAAGCTGACCGCCCGGGAGCGCATCGAGCTCCTGCTCGACCCGGGTACGTTCAAGGAGGTCGAGCAGCTCCGCCGCCACCGGGCGACCGGTTTCGGCCTGGAGGCCAAGAAGCCGTACACCGACGGTGTCATCACCGGCTGGGGCACGGTCGAGGGCCGCACGGTCTTCGTCTACGCGCACGACTTCCGGATCTTCGGCGGCGCCCTGGGCGAGGCCCACGCCACCAAGATCCACAAGATCATGGACATGGCCATCTCGGCCGGTGCTCCGCTGGTCTCGCTGAACGACGGCGCCGGCGCCCGTATCCAGGAGGGCGTGAGCGCGCTCGCCGGGTACGGCGGGATCTTCCAGCGCAACACCCGCGCCTCCGGTGTCATCCCGCAGATCAGCGTGATGCTCGGCCCGTGCGCGGGCGGCGCGGCCTACAGCCCCGCCCTCACCGACTTCGTGTTCATGGTCCGTGAGACCTCGCAGATGTTCATCACCGGACCGGACGTCGTCAAGGCCGTCACCGGCGAGGAGATCACCCAGAACGGGCTCGGCGGCGCGGATGTGCACGCCGAGACCTCGGGCGTCGCGCACTTCGCGTACGACGACGAGGAGACCTGCATCGCCGAGGTCCGCTACCTGATCGGGATGCTGCCGTCCAACAACCGGGAGAACCCGCCCGTCACGGCGACCGACGACCCGGCCGACCGGCGCGGCGAGGTCCTGCTGGACCTGGTCCCGGCCGACGGGAACCGCCCGTACGACATGCACAAGGTGATCGAGGAGCTCGTCGACGACGGCGACTTCCTGGAGATCCACGAGCGCTGGGCCCGCAACATCATCTGCGCCCTGGCCCGGCTCGACGGCCAGGTCGTCGGCATCGTCGCCAACCAGCCGCAGTCGCTGGCCGGTGTCCTGGACATCGAGGCGTCCGAGAAGGCCGCTCGATTCGTCCAGATGTGCGACGCCTTCAACATTCCCCTCATCACTCTGCTGGACGTACCCGGCTTCCTGCCCGGCGTCGATCAGGAGCACGGTGGAATCATTCGGCACGGCGCGAAGCTCCTGTACGCGTATTGCAACGCCACCGTGCCGAGGATCTCGCTGATCCTGCGCAAGGCTTACGGAGGCGCGTACATCGTCATGGACAGCCAGTCCATCGGAGCCGACCTCACCTACGCCTGGCCCACCAACGAGATCGCGGTGATGGGCGCCGAAGGTGCCGCCAACGTCATCTTCCGCCGTCAGATCGCTGACGCCGAGGACCCCGAAGCCATGCGGGCCCGCATGGTCAAGGAGTACAAGGCCGAGCTGATGCACCCCTACTACGCCGCGGAGCGCGGCCTGGTCGACGACGTCATCGACCCCGCCGAGACGCGTGAGGTGCTGATCGCCTCTCTCGCGATGCTCCGCAACAAGCACGCGGACCTGCCGTCCCGCAAGCACGGCAACCCCCCGCAGTAGTCGCATCCGCCCCGGCAACCCCGGAGGCGTAGACGACCAGCTGCCCAGAACGTCCAGAAGACGGAGACACCATGAGCGTCACTCCCGCCGAGTCCGTGCTGCGCGTCGAGAAGGGCCAGGCCGGCCCCGAGGAGCTCGCGGCCATCACCGCGGTCCTGCTCGCACGCGCCGCCGCCCAGCCCGACGCGCCCGCCCACCGGGGCCGCAACCACGCCGGATGGCGCCGACTGGAGCGCACCCCCGGTTTCCGTGCCCCGCACAGCTGGCAGGGCTGAGAAGGGCCCTGCAGGCCCCTTCCGGACCCCCTCGGTCCCGGACGCACGGAAAGGCCCCGCACTCCCTCGGGAGTGCGGGGGCCGCGGGTCCGCTCCGGGCCGCTGCCCGCGGTGGTGCAGTACATCGGCTACAACGGCGGCCGCGGCATCC